>CANQOG010000007.1 GCA_947625415.1 uncultured Clostridia bacterium | reverse complement strand
TAAAAATATTCTATCAAATCGGTATCTCTTATTCAATTTTTTTCTAAAATTTCCCTACTAAAAGTTTATACTAACAATAATTAATTTTGAACGAATTTAGCCCTTATTACTAATCTTTTAGATTTATCAAAAGTACAAGTACACAATGTGAGTTCCCTATCTAATCTAGTATTAACAACATTTTCAGTTTCTTCTTCATCAATTTCATATTTTCTGTAAACAATATATTTATAAACTTTTTCCTTCGAATTCTTTAAAATTACTATATCTTTATTTTCTAGTTTATTTAAATTACTAAAAAATCTATCATCATAATAATTATGACCTATTATACAAATATTTCCATTTTCTTCTAAAGAATTTGGACCAGAAAACTTACATGGTAAAATTTTCAAATTTTTTTCAGAATATTCATTATAAATATAATAATCTAACCCTATTTTTTCACATATAATTCTTCCAAAATATATATTCTGCTCTTGATTTTTTATAGACTCCTCTTCTTTACTAGAAAAAACCGTATTTATTTTAGCATTTAAAGAAATTATATTTGATATATTATTTTCTTTCTCCTTTTCTTTAAGATTTTTAAATATATAAAATATACCTAATATAATGAATATTATTGAAAATCCAAATTGAATCTTAAACAATTTTTTTATTTTCTTATTATTCTTCTTTGTATTTAATATCTGATTCATATTATTATTTTAATAATATTTAGTAATATTAAAATAGTAATTTTTTACTTCAAATAATAGAACATTAAGATTTTAGAAAATATATAACTTAAAATAAAACACACTGGAAAAGTCCATATCCAAGCCTTAAAAATATTTTTAATGTTTTTAACATTACTATCTTTTTCTCCCAATGAAATTATTGACATTGTTTTTACATGAGTCGTACTAACAGGAATTCCAAAAATACTTGCAATAAATAAATTTATTACTGTTCCAATATCACTAAAGATTCCTTTTACATTGTCAAGCAAAATAGTATTACTTCCTATATTTTCTACAATTTTTTTACCCCCAACCCAAACTCCAAAAAACATAATTATTGCAACAAATATAATATTCCAAATATTATCTAAAGATAAATTACTTATTTTATATGTATTTTTTACAATAGAACAATATAAGATAACAAGACCAATAAATTTTGCACCGATCTTGAGCACCATGCATAAAAGATAAACCATAACTACAATATTTTTGATATTTTTTAATCTTGTTTACACTAATATTATAAAATTTTTTTCTAAAGAATTTATCTATAATCTTTGTTATAATAAATGAGCCGAATTACTGACCACATTAGTCCAATAAAAACATTAACCCATTCTTTAAAGCTTACATTTCTAATATTTCCTGTAACTAATGCACTTCCAGTAAGCCCAGCAATTAGCCCATGTGTTTCACTAGTAGGAATTCCTAAAAAACTAGCTATTCCTGAAAAAATACTGCAAGATATAATACTACTAAAAAGCATTATGAGACCTACATCTCCAGTTTCTAAAGTTACAATAGAAGAAATTCCATTTGCAATTTTAAAACTTATAAAAGACATTATTATAATTCCAAAAAAGTTAAAAATAGCACTTAAAAAGGAAGCTTTTTTAAAAGACATTACTTCAGTTGAAACAACCGTTGTTATTGCATTTGGCGCATCAGTAAATCCGTTTATAAAAATTAAAATTACTATCGCAATAAAAGTTAAATAAAGCAAATTTTTACCCTCCAAAAGCTTTTACACGATAGTTAGATTTTAATACATTCCTTTAATTTGACTTTCTATTTCTTCATAATTTGGTATATATTGTTCAATTAATTTATAGAAGTTTTTACCATGAGTCTTATATTTTAAATGACAAAATTCGTGTAAAACAACATATTCTAATATACTTTTATTATATTTCACAATTTTTGGATTTATTAATATAACTCTTTTTTCTTCTATAACTCTTCCTAATGTTTTCTTCATTTTTTGAAGTTTATAGTCATTTGGAGCAAATTTTAAATTAATTCTAGTTTTTTCCATAATATTTTCTATCTCATTTTCAGCTAAACGACTATAAAACTTATCAAGAATTATATTAATAATTTCAGTATTATCAATATTTCTATATTTAAAAGGAAGATTTATTAATATTAGTCTATTATCAATATTCAATTCAGGACTATTAATTAGTTTATAAGTTACTTTTAAATAATAATCTTGCCCAAAAACTTTAACACTATTAACTACTGGAACACTTAAATTCCCAGCAAAGCTCTTACATATTGTATATGATGTAAATTTATTTGTTTTAGTAAATAATCCCATTTTAAAAATCTCCTTTTAAAGAATATTTGTTCTACGAACTTTTATTTGTTATGATTATATATTACGAATGAATGTTTGTCAATAGTTTTTTTTAAAAAAGAGCGAAAAATTTTTCGCTCTTTTAAAAACCTATATTTACTCACAATTACAGTCATCTTCTTCACAGATACAACTTAAAGTATCTCCTACTTCATCTTCATCAAGGGTAATAGCAATATCACCCATTGATAAAATTCCTACTATTTTATTGTTTTCAATTACAGGTAATCTTCTAATTTGGTTTTTCTTCATAGTTTCTAAAGCATCATCAATATTAGTATCAGGTGTTGTTTTTATAACATCAGTATTCATAATATCAGATACTTTAGTATTATTACAATCTAAACTATTTGCAATAGCACGAGTTACAATATCTCTATCTGTAACAAAACCAACTACCTTTTCTTCTTGGCAAACTGGAATACATCCAACATGATTTTGATTCATAAGCTCTGCAATTTCATGCAAATTAGTTTCAGGAGTTGCCTGAACTACTTCTTTTAAACACATACAGTCTTTTACTCTCATAGTCTTAAACCTCCAAAACATTTTATCAAAACATTAAGTTTCAATAAATTTATTATCTATATTTTATAGATAATTATTCTGGAAGATACCTCTAAAATTAGTTTGCCATATATGGCGTATCCTGCATATAATAAGGCATACCGCCTCCATAACTATAAGGAAATCTTCTAATATTTTGTTTACTTTGTAGTTCTTTAATTGTAAGAATTTTTATTAAATCCTTAAGAAGCAAATTATTCTCTTTACTTTCTACAGGGTAACTTGAATTATTATTTTGACCTTGTTTTTTATCAACTCCGTTATTTCCAAGATTTTCCAAATTATTAATGTCGCTAGCAGTGATTCCTAAAACGACATTAACTATATTATTTACACTTTCTTCATTTGTATATTGGTAATTATTTCCACTCACAACCTTTTGAATAACTGGATTCACAATTTTGTAAATACTTGGAAAATAATCATTTAAATTTTGATTATTAAATCCAGTCATATATGGATATCTACAATTTTGATTTTGCAAACCATTAAAATAGAAAACATCCCTCATATAATCTTCATAACTTGGATAAAACATAAAAAAATTCCTCCTTTAGAAAAATTTTATTCAAAAGAAGGAACTTTATTCTTATAATCACATTTGTTCTTTATTTTATATATTTTAAAACTAATTCTTTAAACTTTTTTCCTCTGTCATCAAAATTTTTAAACATATCAAAACTTGCGCTAGCTGGTGAAAATAATACTACATCACCTTTTACCGCTATTTTTTTAGCAAGTAAAACAGTTTGCTCTAAAGTCTCACAATGGTAAATATTTACATCTTTTACATCATGCTTAATTTCTTTTTCCACGCAACTTGCAATTTTTTCAGCAGTTTGACCAATTAAAATAATTGATTTACAACTATTTGCAATAGGCCTAGCCAATGGCTCATAATCTAAATTTTTATCATATCCACCAGCAATTAAAATTACATTTTTTGTTGGAAAACTATTCAACCCAACAATCGTTCTTGTAGGACTAGAACTAGCAGAATCATTATACCATCTAATTTTATCTTCTGTTTGTGTGACAAACTCTAACCTATGTTCAACTCCCTTAAATTCACAAATAGTTTTAACAGCAGTTTCTAAATCAACATAATCTCTAGTTGCAGCAATCGCGCATGCAGCATTCATATAATTGTGAATTCCTTTTATTGCCATATTTTTTGTTTCTAAAATATGTGTTCTCATGTCTCCGTTTGCAATATTTTATAGCATTTCTATCAACCATATATCCTTCTGGAATTTTTGCATCATGACTGAAAAATACAACTTTTCCTTTGCAATCGTCTGCAAAACTTTTGGTTATATTATTATCATAATTTAAAATTGCTGTACAATTTTCATCCTGATATTCAATAATTGATTTTTTTGCCTCAATATATTCTTCCATATCTTCATGAACATTCAAATGATTTGGAGTAATATTTGTAACAACACTAACTTTTGGACTTATCTTCATATTCATAAGTTGAAAACTACTTAATTCTAAAACTATCATATCTTCTGACTTCATTTCTCCAACTTTTGTAAAAAGAGGAGTTCCAATATTTCCGCCGACATAAGTATTATATCCGCCAGCTTTCAAAATTTCATAGATTAAAGTTGTTGTTGTAGTTTTTCCATCACTTCCAGTAACTCCTATAATAGTTCCAGGGCAAAGTTCCATAAACATTTCAATTTCAGTTGTAACAATAGCTCCACGAGATGCTTCTAACATAAGTGATGGATTACTTGGAAGGCAACTAGGTGACCTAAAAATAACATCAAAATCAACCAGTTTTTCCAAATATTTTTCTCCTAAACTATATTTCATATCATAACAAATAATTTTATCTAAAACTTTAGAATCTATTTGATTTAATTCTTTGTTATCAAAAACTACAGTTTCGCTACCTACTTCATGAAGATACTCAATTAATGGAATATTACTAACACCTAAGCCAATTACTGCAACTCGCTTTCCATCTAAATAGCTATTAAATTCTTCTAATTTAGTATTTACAAAACTCATACATTCTCCTTTCTTAAACATTTAAAGGAAGATTTAAAATTTCCAAAACTCTGTCTGTACTTTCTTCTACAGAATTACAATCAGTAACATCAATTACTTTAGTTATTTTAGATAAATCATAATATCCTACTTCTTTTTGAAGTTCATCTCTTTTTATAATATTTTCTCTTATTTCTTCTAAAGATTTCTCACTATATTGAGAAGCTTTTCTTTTTACTCTTTCTTCTAGATTAGCTGTTATAAATAAATGATAATCACATTCTGGATAAATATTTAAAACTCCTCTTCCAGAAAGAATTACATTATATTCTTCTTTAAAATTATCAATTAAATTTTTAGCATAAGCAAAAAGTGATTTTTCATTAGTTCTTCCACCTAATGATGAAACAGCTAACGAGATTTCTTTTGATTGAATATATTCTTCTGGAACTCTTTCACCTTTGCAATACATAATTGTTTCATTATTTTCTATTTTATATTCTATATTTAACAAATCCATCATTTTTTTCATATCTAAATTTTGGCTATCTGATTTTAAGTCTTCCAATTTTTTTCCATTTTTAATAATCATTCCAATTATAGATCTATAAATATTTCCACCATTAACAAGAATTGTATTTGGAATACGTTTGATAAGCTCCCTACAAATACTAGTTTTTCCACTACCAACTAATCCCTCAATTCCTATTACTAAATTTGCCATATTAAATGCTCCCTATATAAAATACATTACTATTATATAAAAAACTAGCTTATAAGTCAACAGGAGAGTTTAATAAAAAAAATAAGGAACATATTTAAAAAGTTTTAAATATAAACTTTTTAATATTTTCCTTAAAATATATTATTCATATAATTTTTCTAATAATTTATGATATATTACAGAAGTTTTATAGTTTTTTAAAATTTCATCATCGTTTAAACCTCTTCCATATAATCTTAAAGAGTAACTGTTCATTTTCATAAAATGCCAATAACCTTTGCCAACGTACGAACAACATCCTACATAGATAAAGTCCAAATTAGGCAAATAAGATTTTCCAAAGTCATCCCATCGAGAACTATTATATCCACGCTCTTCAATTAATTTGCCATCAATATATATACCTTCCCTACAATAAGTATATCCATTTTCTACCTTATAAATCTGAGTAGTATCTAAAGTAAAAACTATACAATGAGCATTCCCATCATATAAATTCGAAATACCATAAAAATGTTGATTATTCACTTCGCCAATATCAGTTAACTCTCCTATATGATTAGCAGCACTCCAAACTAGACTAGTACCATTTTTTCTTAAACCAAATCGAAAATCACATTGCTGTGTTTCATCTCCATTGTGAAAACCCATTAAGCCTTTGAAATTATTTTGTATTTCATCAGTTTCCGCATACTCCCTATAAAAAACATCATAACTAAAACCGTGGATAAACAATTCCATAAAACTCAAATGTAAATCCATTCTTAGCTAATACATCTCTTTGTGTTAATTGTCTTTCTTCTCCTGTTTCTTCATCTGTTCCCATATATGCTGTTCCATCTGCATGATACGCTAGATTATCATCAAACTTTATCTTTATACAGTCATTCACTCCATCCAAATTAAATGATGTTGGTGTTAATCCACTTTCATCATTATAATCAAAATTTACTAATTCTACTCCTTCTCCTAATCTTTCTTGCAATGCTTCTTGTTCATTTGCTACATCTCCATCTATTACTGATGAATCTATATTTAATATTAGCCCTTCTTCTACTGCTAAACTATCACTTGATGATAATATTACATTGTCTCCTATTTCTTCTACTTCATCTAAATCTAAATTTTCTATATCTTTTAATCTCCTTATATCTCCTACTTTCTTCACTTCTCCTGTTTCATAATTTATTATCCAACTATTTTCTAATTTTCCATGATTTGGTATATCTGTTCCTTTAGCTACATAATACCAATCTGTTCCATATACCTTATCATCTGTTACTAATACTTTCCAATCCTCTCCTACTTTTTTATCTTTTAACTCCTCTCCTATTTTATTTTCTATTCTTCCTTCTTCATTTCTTTCTTGATTTGATGCTATTTCAATTTGCAACCTTTCTTTTTCACTTGCCTCAATGCTTAACTCTTTTGAATCTAACGCATTTGTTATTATTCCATTCTCTCCGATAATTGCATTTAGTGAGACTCCAGCAAGTATAAGTAGGACAATGATTGTTATCGTGTTATTTTATGATTAACTTAAATTAATAACTTATATAAAAAATTCGTTAAGTTTTATACTTAACGAACTTTTTATACTATATTATTTTAAAATATTAATTGCTCTTTCTTAAAATTGATATTGGACAATTAAAAAATGCAGATTCCCTATTAAAAACACACGTATCACTAAGTGTAACTGTAATATCTAAGCTTAAACAATTTATAAATGCAGCATCTCCTATACTCTGTAAAGACAACAATCCTTTTTTAGCATTTATCGAATTTAAACTTGTACATTCTTCAAAACAACTTGCACCAATTGATGTCAAATTCCCTTCTAAAGTAACTTCTTCTAAAACTTCACAATATCTAAAACATGTTGACGGCAATTCCGTTATTTTTGTTCCAATTGTTACTTTAGTTATCTCCGAATATTCAAAAGCTTGACTACCAATTCCCGTAACAGTCTCTGGCAATATAATATGTCCTTCTAATGGCGAACTACCAAACGCTCTTTGACCTATAATTGTTAAACAATCTCCAAAATCAACTTTTTTCAAATTAGAACACACATGAAAACTTTGTGTACCAATTGACTCTATTTTATTCAAATCCAAAGAAGTTATACCTGTATTTCTAAATGCCATACTTCCAACTGTCTTCACACTATCTGGAAAAGTTATATTTTCTAAACTAGTACAATTATTACAAAACTGTGAAGGTATATCAACTATATTATTAGGCAAAATAACGTTAGTCAAAGCTGTGCATCCTGCAAAAGCATTATTTCCAATAGAACAATTTGGATTAGAAATAGTTACAGAATGTAATCCACTACATCCATTAAAAGCACTTGGACCTATAGACGTAATACTATCAGGTAAAACTAAGTCCTCTATAACTCGACCATTTCCATCAACTATTCTTGTTCTATTTGCAAATTCACTATTTCCAATACTTGTTCTTCCGTCAAATTTTAGTATTTTTTGCCTAATGACTCCTGTTCCAGCAAATGCCATACCAGCAACTGAAATTTTTTGAGATAAAGAATTATATAAATCTTCATATTCTCCAGTAATGTTTGGAGAATTTATAAAAGCACTATCACCAATAGATGTTATCATTGTATTTTTAAAGAAAGACTCCACATCTAAAGATAAGTTTTTGCACACTTCAAAACATCGTTGCGGTATTGAAGTTATTTTATTTCCTAAAGTTAAGGTACTTATACCTGCATTTCCAAAAGCAGCCACTTCCAAAGTAGTAATATTAGGTAAATCTATTTTCTGTAAACTACCGCATAATGCAAAACCATTTGTTCCGAATTGAATTTATAAAATTATCACCATTTACAGAAAGTAAACTATCGCAAGACCAAAAAGCTGCCATCCCTATATCAGTACTACACATAAATTTTAAATTTTTTAAATTTTTACAACTAGAAAAAGCTGAACTCCCTACATACAAACTGTTTACTGTGTTATCATATAAAAAATTTACATTTTCTAAATTTGTTTCATAAAAAGTATATTCTTCTATCTGATTTATTGTATTAGGTATATTAAGTGTTCCACTTAATTCATAGCATTCACTAAATGCACGTCTTCCTATGGATTTTAAATTATTATTTAAAGTAAGTCCTGATAACTTTTCACAATGTTCAAAAGCATTCGCTGCAATTGTTTTTACCTTCTCTGGAATTTCTAATAAATTATTTGCACTTTTACATTGACTAAAAGCAGCACTTCCTATAGATTTTAGCTGACTATCATTTTCAAATTCTATACTTTCTATCTTACTACATCCATAAAAAGCGTTATCTCTTATTTCTGAAATTCTTGCTGGTATTATTAGTCTACCTGTTACTCCAGAAAAGCCACTAAACTGTCCTTCTTCTATAATATTTGTTCCTAAATCTAATGTATCTATCAATACTTGAATATCACCAGTTAATTTTGAACATCTTCCAAATACGTTTTTCCCCATTCTAATATTCTGTTTAACAATTTCATTTAAATTACCTCTCATTTCTTTACAATCATAAAATGCAAAATCTCCTATTTGTTTTAAACTGCTCGGAAATTTAATCTCACAACTTAACATTAAACATGTAGAAAATGCTTCATTGTCTATAATTTCAATTCCCTCTGGTATTGATACTGACTCTATCGAGCTAGAAGAAAATATATTTCCTATTTCTGTAACTAATACTCCTTTTATTACATTTGGTATTTGTATGTTGCCTACCTTATCATGTTTATATCCTGTTAATTTCAAAGTTCCATTTTCTAATACGATATATTCCCAGTCACTATCTTGTCCTTCTACTGCTGCATATACCGTTTGTACTGATATGTCATTTTTTAATAATGCTAGCTTTCTACTATATATTCCATATGTTACCTCATATCCATCTTCTCTTATTCCCATTATTGCCTTTAAATTATTTTTTTCAAATTCATCATTTACAAAATCTACTAATTCTTGTCCTTCTAAATCTCTACCTACTCCATCTACTAAAATAAATTGTATTTGTTCCCATAGTTCTGCTTCTTCTGTTGCCATCTTTGCATTCATTGCCTTACTTATAATCCCATTCTCCCCAATTATTGCATTTAGTGAGACTCCAGCTAAAATTAGTAGAACAATGACCGTGACTTTATTCTTTTATGATGAATTATTGGAAGGTTTTAATTTCAAATGATGAATTGCTTTTTACTGTTATTAAAATTTCGCCATTTAAATCTGTTCTAAAAATTTTTATTCCTAAAGAAGTTAATCTTTCAATTACATCTAAATTTGGGTGTCCAAATTTATTATTTCTTCCTACGCCAATTAATGCAAATTTTGGATTTACAGCTTTTATAAATTTTTCAGTCGAGGACGTATTTGAGCCATGATGAGGAACTTTTATAATTGTAGAATTTAAAATTTCTAAATTACTTTGAATAATTTTTTCCTCTGCTAATTTCTCAATATCACCTGTAAATAAAACTGAAAAATCTAAATAATTTAATTTGCAAACAAGAGAATTATTATTTATAGAATTTTCTGAAATCATCTTATCTTTATCTGGCCACAAAACATCAAAATATAAATCTTCTTCAATATCAATTTTATCGCCGGCTACTTACAGCAATTAAATTTATTTTCTTATCATTTATTAAATCCAGTAGTTTCTGAATATTTGAATATTCCTCTTTTTGAATAGGAATTACAACATTATTTACATTAAAATTTTCTAATATATAAAATAGACCTCCAATATGGTCACTATCTCCATGACTAACAATTAAATAATCAATTTTAGTTATCATATTATTTAATAAATATGGAGAAACAACATTTTCTCCATTATCAAATCCTTCATTATTTCCACCATCAATTAAAATTGTCTTTTTCCTAGGTGTTACAATTAAACATGAATCACCTTGCCCAACATCAAGAAAATGTATTTCTAAATTTTCATCTTTAATAAAAACAAAAGCAAAAAATAAAGCTATAATTCCAATAATGTAAAAAATAAACTTTATTTTACTTTTAATAAATGAAATAAATTTTTTAAAAACCTCTATATTTTTTCTAAAATAAAAAATTCCAAAAACTATAATATAATAAAAAATCCAAATCACAACTGGAACTTTAGGAACAAGAAGTTTAGAAAACTTTAAACTACCTATTAATTTTGCAATATAAAACAAAATGTCTATAAATCCACTTTCTAACCATGGAAATATAAATTTACCTAAAAATAAATGAATATATCCTAAAATAATAATTGGTCCTATTAAAAAAGATGCAAAAAAATTTGATATAAAAAACGTTAAAGAAAGTTTATGATAGCAATTCCAAATTACAGGAATAATCATTAAATTACATGAATTATATCTTAGCCCAAAAGTTGCTAAAAATGAAAGCCACATTCCAATTGATTCTATATTATAAGGATTTATAATTAATAAGATATCCAAAGCAATTAAAAGATTTGTCAAGAAGTCACTCTTTCGATATACGATTTTTGATAGCAAGACAATCGAGCTCATAATGCAAGCTCTTACACAAGATGGAGAGCCACCTGTAAAAACTGAAAAAAAGATTAAAAATAAAATCATCAAAAAATTTTTAAGTCTTTGATTTTGAATTATAAAATCTAAAATAAATTTAACTGCAAAACTAACATATATCACATGCATTCCAGACAAAGCTAAAATATGTGATAAACTACTATCTCTAAAAATTTCTTCTGTATCATCTAAAATTTCACTTTTGTCTCCTAAAACAAGTCCTATTAAAAAACCTGCTTGTTCTTCGTTAAAAATTTCTTTCAAATTTAACTTTAGTTTAAATTTTAACTTTTCTAAATAGCTAAAAAAATCTTTTTCTTGGCCAACTTTTATTAAATTATCTACTTCTAAAATTCCATAAATTTTATTCTGTCTTAAGTATCTGGAATAATCAAACCCGCCGAAATTCATTGCTGACGCAGATTTGCTCAAAGTTCCATCTACTTTCAATAAGTCTCCATATTCAAATTCTTTATTTTTGTCACAATATAAAATAAATTTATAATTTTTAAATTTTACTATATATTTATCTTTATGTTGTTTCTCTTCTTTGGAACTAACAACTTTTACAAGATTATTAAAATTTTGAAATTTAAAATTTTCATATCTTTCACAAGTTTTATAAGAATAAAAATAAAATATAATAAATATTAGGAAACCAATAAAAAACACCTTTTTATTTTTAACAAAAAATAATATAAAAAAGAAATAAAATATCAAAATAAAAAGGACCATATCTTTTAAATATAGCCCTAAATAAATTCCGCAAAATAAATTTGCTGTAATAAAAATTATATTTATTGCTAATCACCTCTTTAAAAATGTAATTAGCCCCCGCAAATTATTTTTCTGTAATTAACCTTTTTGCAATATAACAACTGTCATAATCTTCTGTTTTTATATGATACCATCCATCTTCTTCACCTAAAATTGTAACTTCTTCCCCTTCTTTTATTGAGTCTAAAGTTTCTCCATTTGGACTTCTTCTAATTCTAGCTGATTCAACATTAACAGTTCCTTTCTTAACAGAATCCTGTGATGGTGTTTCTGTTGGAGCTGAAGAATTATCAGGTGACATTACTTCTGATGAAGGCTGAGAACTATCAGGTTGCTCCATATCTGTTGTAGTTGGTTTAGTTGTTTCTTCATTAGCTTCTTTAATATTAATTTTCAAAACCCATCCACTTGTTGTTTCATTTTCTACTTTTACCCAGTTATTTAAACTAGCTTTAACTGTATAAATTGTTCCACTAACTGTTTTACTAGAGCTTCGTGAAGTAAAGCTTGGTAAATATTTTAAATCAACTTCATTTTCAAAAGTTACTTTTTGCTCTTCTTTTACTTCTGAATTAGAAACTATAGGCGCTGTAGGAGTAGTATCATTTACTTCATTTTCAGGTTCAGTTACAGTATTGTTTACTGGCTCATTTGGTTCAGGAGTTGTCTCATTAGTTCCTGCAATCGTATTGTTTGATGGCTCTTCAATTCCAGTACTTGGTGTTATATCTTTTGGTTGCTCTGGCTCTGTTGTTAAATTTGGTTCAGGCGTTGTAGTAGGTGTAGATGATGTAGAACTTCCAGAACTATAATCAGTATCAACATAATCTTTACTGATATATCCTGTTACGTTCTCAAAATTAACTTTATACCAATTTCCTTCTTCTCCAATAACATCAACTTTTTCGTTTTTGGTTGCAAGTGAAACTTCAAAAGAATTTGAGTCTGCTCTTTCTCTTATTCTAACATTGTTACCAGTAACTGTTCCCACAACTGCAAAACTTGAAGTTGAAAATAAACTTAAAGCTAAAATTAAAATCAAACTTACTTTAAATAACTTCTTTGCCATTTCCACGTCCTCCTTAAAACTATTCTTCTACAACTTTTATATGAACTTCTTCTAACTGCTTATCAAATACTTTAGAAGGAGCATTCATCATAACATCTCTCGCTTTCTTATTCTTAGGAAAAGCAATAACATCACGAATATTATCTTCATGTTCCATAAGCATAATCATTCTATCAATTCCAGGTGCGCAACCAGCATGTGGTGGTGTTCCATAACTAAAAGCTTTAAATAAGGCTCCAAATTTAACTTTAACATCTTCTTCTGTATATCCAGCAATTTCAAATGCTTTAATCATTATTTCTTGATCATGATTTCTAACAGCTCCACTTGCTAATTCATATCCATTTCCAACTAAATCATATTGATATGCAAGAATTTCTAACGGCTCTTTATTTTCTAAAGCTTCCATTCCACCTTGTGGCATTGAAAATGGGTTATGATTAAAATCAATAGTTCCTTCATCAGATAATTCATACATTGGAAAATCAACTATCCAGCAAAATCTATAAACATTCTTTTCTAATAAGTCTAATTCTTGACCTAATTTAATTCTAACTCCACCAGCTATCTTTTGAGCAATTTCCAATTTTTCATCAGCAATAAAGAATATTGCAGAATCTTTTTTAGCTTCTAATCTTTCAACTAATTTTTTGCATCTATCTTCATCAATAAATTTACTAATTCCTCCTGTAGGAGTCATAGTTTCATCAAATTTAACCCAAGCTAGTCCCTTTGCTCCAAGCTCTGAAATAGCATATTCAGACATATTATCAAAAAACTTTCTTGGCTTTTCTTCCATATTATTTGTAATAATAGCCTTAACAACTTTTCCGCTAAAAGCTTTAAATTCTGTTCCCTCAAATATATCTGTAACATCTTGAATAATCAAAGGATTTCTTAAATCTGGCTTATCTATTCCATATTTCTCCATTGCTTCTCTATATGGAATTCTAATAAATGGCCCTTTATCTACTTTCCACCCCTCTGTATTTTTTTCAAAAACATTTGGAACAACTTGCTCTACAACTTTAAAAACGTCCTCTTGCTCAACAAAACTCATTTCAAAATCTAATTGATAAAATTCTCCTGGGCTTCTATCAGCTCTTGGGTCTTCATCTCTGAAACATGGAGCAATTTGATAATACTTTTCAAACCCTGAAACCATTAGTAATTGCTTAAATTGCTGTGGAGCTTGAGGAAGAGCATAAAACTCGCCTGGATGTAATCTACTAGGAACTAAAAAGTCTCTAGCTCCTTCAGGTGATGAATTTGCAAGTATTGGAGTTTGAATTTCGCAAAATCCTAAATTATTCATCTCATCTCTAAAATCTTTTAAAATTTTAGAACGCTTTAAAATATTATTATGTATTCTTTCATTTCTTAAATCTAAAAATCTATATTCTAATTTTAAATCTTCTCTTACATTTTGGTCTGGAACATTTATCTCAAATGGTAAACTATTCCTGCATTTTCCTAAAACAGTTAATTTACTAGCAACAACTTCAATATCTCCTGTAGCAATATTAGCATTTTTGCTACTTCTTTCAACAACTTTACCACTAACAGCAAGAGTACACTCTGTTGTAATATCTTTAGTTTGGTCTAATAAATTATCATTTACAACAATTTGAGTAATTCCATTTTCATCTCTTAAATCTATAAAAAGCATTTTTCCAAGATTTCTTATTTTTTGAACAAATCCAGCTAAACGAACTTCTTCCCCTATATTTTCTTTTCTTAATTCATTACAATTGTGTGTTCTATATTTATTTGCCATAAATTTCAAATCCTTTCAACTTATAAAATAATTTCGCCTGTATTATATAATTTTTTCAGGCGAATTTCAATATTTTTTATAAACAAATTATTTTAGTTTTTTCCTAAATCTGGTTCATCGTCACTAATTATAATTTTATCTAATCTTTTTACGATATCAGGATAATTTAGAAGAACTGCCAAACTTCTAATTACATCTTTTAATGTTCCTTGTGATTTTAAATAATCTTTATTTGCTAAAATTCTTTCAGCAATTATAGAAAAATTATCATAACTTATTTTATATTCTCTATTTCTTAATTCTGTAATAACATCTATAGCTTTTCTTTCATCACTTCTATCTTCTGATGAATATAATCTAGACTTGTCTGCAGAATCTTTAATATTTTTACTTCTAGTATAAACATCTATACTATCAATTAATCTTCCAGGTTCTTCTCTAAATATATTTTCAAAATATTCAAAGTTTTCTGGAAATTTTTCAAATGTTTCATCATGATATTCCATAGTTGTATATCTAGCGCTTCCAGGAAAGTTTCTAAGCCATTCATCTTGAGTATTTATTATTGCTAAATATCTATAAATTACAGAAATAGCGCTTTCATTTTTTGGAACAGCAAGACCTACAAGCTTTATTGTATAATTAGTTTTCTCATCACTTTTAAACCTCTTAAATACGTTCTCAATCCAGTCTGTTTCCCTTAAAGTTCCAGTTATAATTATATTTGTTCCAGGAAATTCTTGAAGTATTACTTCTTGAATTGTAGCATATAATTCATAAGCAAATTCATTTGTTTTTATAGCAAAAGTTTTATCAGATATTTCTCCAATAGTATCCATAAATATTGGAAAATAATGTCTAAAAATATCCATATTAAGTTCAACATATCTTTTCTCTCGATTTTGGGAACTTATTTTTGCAACAAGATAATCTTTTCCAGCTCCAGTAGGCGCACCAACAAATATAAGTTCACCATTTTTCTTTTCTTGTGGCAAATCAGAATCTTGTCTTTTTATACATCCCTCTTCTTCATAGTTAGAAAGAATTTGCTGAATTAATACAGGACTCTCTTTAGTATCTAAAACAGAAAAATGCCCTAATTTAGTTTCTAATTCAATTATAGCCTTTATCTTATCTTTTAAATCGTTCATACATCTAACTTGCCATTAATAATTTCTTTTATTAACAGCACATTTCCTCCAAAAATTTCTTGCTTTAATTTTAAAATTTGGTTAAGTTTCTTTTTTGTTTCTTCTGAAGTATCACCATTAACTATTTTTATATTAAGTTCTGTAATTCTCCTGTTAAGCATATCTAATGCCACAGATAAATCAACACTATCATTCATTAATTTTTCACCTTTAAAGAAATTTTATAAATCTTTACTTAAAAATCATATCATTAATAAGAATTTTTTTCAACGGTTATTAAAGAAATTTTTATAAAAATTAGATTTTAAAATATTTTTAAATTTTGCTTGCATATTTTATAAAAAGAATGTATAATATTAAAGTAATATTTCAATGTAAAATTTATAGGGGTGTCGTCCAACGGTTAAGATAGAAGTCTCCAAAACTTTTGATGAGGGTTCGATTCCTTCCACCCCTGCCACTTAAAAAGCAGATGTCTGCTTTTATTTTTTTATAATAAAAATAAAGTGGGAGGAATCGAAAAGGAGTGGTTTAATTTGGACGATTGCAACAGCAATCGACGAAATTAAACAAAAAAGGTCTAAATGACCTTTTTTACGACGCGGCCTCTGGCGATTCCTTCCACCCCTGCCACTTAAAAAGCAGATGTCTGCTTTTATTTTTTTTTATAATAAATAATTTTTTTCATTTTTATTTTTTGAAAGGAAGTGTTTTATGAACAGCAGAATCATTTTTCTATACTTTATTTTAATCATTATATTAACTTTTATTAGTAATTATTCCATTGCTCAAGGCTTTGACAACTTTGAAGACCAAAAAGAATTTTCCAATTCTACTTTTCATTACAATAAAAATTCAACTTTTTCTTGGCCAGTTTTCGGCTATTACTCTATTTCATCATTTTTTGGAAAAAGAGATGCCCCAAGTTCTGGTGCTTCAACATATCACTCAGGAATTGATATTCCAGCGCCTACTGGAACAAATATCTATTCTATATCATCTCGGAAAAGTTATATTTACTGGATTTTATGGTGCTGACCGGATATACCATAATAATCGAAAATGGAAATTTCCAATTTCTTTATGGGCATCTTTCTCCAAAATTTATCGTAAGAAAAAATCAAAAAATTTTACAAGGAGAAAAAATTGGAACTGTAGGACCAATGTATATTGATTCCGAAGAAAACACAAAATATTTTGACTCTAAAACTGGAAAAAAGACAAATGGCTCTTTAACAGGTCCACATCTTCATATTACAATAAAAAAAGACGGCATAGCCGTCAATCCTTTAGATTTTCTATAAGATTACATATCATCTTCAAATTCGCCCCAATCTAGCTCAATTAGGTTATTGCATTTTGGGCAAACTGTTTCATGATTTTCATTATCATATTCTACTTCAAACTCATAATTGCAATAAGGACAAGAAATCTTTTCACTTAAAGTAACTTCTGTCAATTCACTATCTTCTAAAAGCTTTTTCTCCAAATCAACAAGTCTTGATTCAAATGAACAAACTTTAAAATTATAATTATCTGTAAGTCTTGTTACTTCATCAATATAGCAAATAGCTAAATCTGATAAAGCAGACTTAGCTAAATTAAAATCTTTCTTGCTATCCATATTTTTTTCGAGTTTGTTTAGAATATCATTATACTTTTTACTAATCAATAAAAGACCTCCTCATAAAAATTCGAGCAACTTTTGCTTCGCAAAAATTTCACGAAATTTTATAATACATTTTAAATTCTTTCCATATATTGACCAGTTCTTGTATCTATTCTGATTTTATCTCCTATTTCTACGAATAATGGTACAGATATTTCTAATCCATTTTCTAATGTTGCTGGTTTTCCAGAAGTTGTTGTAGTATTTCCACTAAATCCAGGTTCTGTATAAGTTACTTCTAATTCTACAAACATTGGTGGCTCAACAGCAAATACATTTCCTTTAAATGAAAGCATTGTAACATTCATATTTTCTTTAATATATTTTAAAGCATCACCAATTTGACTTTCATTTAATGGAATTTGGTCATATGTATTATTATCCATAAAATAATATAAATTTCCATCATTATAAAGATATTGCATATCTTTCTTTTCAATTTCAGCACCTTGTAATTTTTCAGAAGGATTGAAAGTTCTCTCAATAACTGCTCCTGTAATTACATTTTTCATTTTTACTCTAACAAATGCTGCTCCTTTTCCTGGTTTAACATGTTGGAACTCAACAACTCTAAATACATTGTTATCCATTTCAAATGTTGTTCCATTTCTCAAATCTCCGGCCATATATACATCTGCCATAATATTTTACCCCTTTTCTATAAATTTTATTCTCTATTTATTAATTTATACTTGTTTATAATACCATATTTTTGCATAAAAATCAACCTTTTTTAGGAAATTTCAGTTTCTTTCAATTTTTCCTTTGTTAAGATTTAATTACACAAACTGCTTTTCCTGATTTTGTTAAGCAATTTGAATTATCTTTATTAATTAAAATAGTATCTTCAATTCTAATTCCAAATTTTCCCGGAAAATAAACTCCAGGCTCAACAGTCAAAAGCATATTTTTCTTAATTTTTGTCTCATAACGTGAAGATAAAACTGGCTCTTCGTGAATATCTAAGCCTAAATTATGCCCAAAAGAATGCAATAAATCATAGTTTTCTTTAGAATAATAATCTTCAACTTGTTTTAATACTTCCTTTATATTTAGCCCATCTTTTAAATTACTTATGATATATTCTTGTTCTTTTAAAACAAAATCATAAACTCTTTTTTGTTCATCTGTAATTTCACCAATAAACAAAACTCTTGAAAAATCTGAACAATAACCATTAACTTTACAACCGAAGTCAAACTGTATAATATCTTTTGACTCAATTTTTCTATCAGTTAAAGTAGCATGTGGCATTGAAGAATTTGGTCCAGAAGCAACTACTGTTTCAAACGCTAAATCTTCTGCTCCATTCATTTTCATATATCTTTCTAATTCAAGTGCAATTTCTTTTTCTGTTTGCCCGAGGTCTAATAAATTCTTTAATATGTTCAAAAGCATTGTCAGTAATTAAACAAGCCTTTTTACAATTATCAATCTCCTCCTCATCTTTAACAATTCTATTAAGCTCAATTAACCCTTCTGTTTCAACTAAATTATTAATTCTATATGTAATAAGATATTTCTTATATTTTTCATAAGTAACATATCCTTCTTCAAATCCAACATTTTCACAATTATTAAAATATGACTCATAATCAATATTGCTTAAATCTCTTATATCAGCAACTGCTATCTCTTGACCAATTGTTAAATAAGAATTAACAGATTCAATATATCTTGAATCTGTAATAAAAATATTCTCTTTTGGAGTTAAAAGAAGAGTTCCGCTCAGCTGTTAACCCTGTCAAATATCTAATATTTACAGGATTTGAAATAATCATTCCATTTATTCCTTTAGCAAACATCTGATTTCTTAAACTTTTAATTTTAGAATTCATCTTAAATTCCTCCAATTATAAAATTACTTATCATTTTACAGAAACCTACAAAACTTCTCAATACAAATCCACTTTCTGCAAACATAACTACAAATGATGCTATTACAAGAAATGGACCAAAAGGAATATACTCATCTTTACTTTTCTTAATTACCCTATAAATTACAATTAATATGCAAAACGCTGCTGCAACAAAAAAACTTAATAAACTTATTTCACCAGTTGCAATTCCACCAAAATACAATCCGAACTGCTCCCATAAATTTTACATCACCGAAGCCCCATTGCCTCTTTTCCAGCAATTAGCCCACCAATAAGAGTTATTCCTAAAAATATTCCCCCACCTACTAAACATCCTATTAGCATATCTTGAGCAATTGAAATATTAGAAATTCCAAATATAAAAGTAAAAATAATACCAAATTCAAATATTAGCATATTTAATCTATTTGGTATAATTCTATATTTTAAATCAATTAAAAAGCTACTTACGAGCATCGGTATCAAAACCATAAATTTTATCAAGTTCAAACTCTTCATAAAATTGTTTGGTAAACCAGTAAAATATAATAAAAATATGTACAAAATTGCAATAATAAACATTATTATATACTGCATTTTAAAAGTTTCTTTTCTAACTTTCCAAAAATCTCTTATTTTTGGAGTTTTTTCTTCAATATAAACTGTATTTGCCCAGGAAGTAACTTTTCCAACCATTAGTCCAACTATTCCTATCAATAAATAGTAGATTACCCATATATTATTTATATACATTAATTTAACTTGCCTTTCTTTCAGAATTTTTTAAATATCTTTTTATAAGCCAAGCCTCCATAGGTCTTTTCCATTTTGTATACCAAAAATCTCTGGAATCAACTGGTTTTACAAGAATTGACTGCATCTTGCATCTTTTAGCTCCAATAACATCTGTAAAAATTTGATCGCCTACAGATGCAATCTCATCTTCTTTTAAACCGTAATTTTTCTTTTGCCTTAACAAATCCTTTTTTTGAAGGCTTTTTAGCAAAAGTTATATATTCTTTTATTCCTAAATCTTTCGCAACCTTTGAAACTTTTTCAAGTTTGTTTGAATTAGATAAAATTATTGTTTCAACACCAGAAGTTATAATATTTCTATGCCACTCTAATACACCTTCTAATAATTTTTTATCTATATCAATTAAAGTATTATCAATATCTAAAATTAATCCTCTAATATTATTTTTTTTGCAAAATTCTGGAGTTATTTTTAATACACTATCTAAATAAAAATCTGGATATATATTCATTTTTTCTTCTTTCAACATTACATTTTTAATATATTCATATTACCAATATATTCAAATTTTGTCAATCTCATTTTAAATTAAAACTATTTACAAAATATGTGTTTTCCAATAGTAACAACTTGTGGTCTAGACCATATCCATTTAGATGTTGCAGTAGCTGGATTAAAATAATATATACAACCAGATGTTGGGTCCCAACCATTTAACGCATCTTGCGCTGCTTTTTTTGCATTACTATCTGGAGTCATATTTATTTGTCCATCTGAAACTGCATCAAATGAACCTGATTGATAAATTACCCCTGAAATTGAATTTGGAAAAGATGAACTTGCTACTCTATTTAAAACAACCGCAGCAACTGCAACTTGTCCTTTATATGGTTCACCTCTAGCTTCTGCATAAACTAACTTACTAAGCAAATTTAAATTGCTTGAATTACTTGAACTATTATTAGAATTTGAAGTAGAATTTATTCCCATTGCGCTCAATGTTCTTGGTCCAGCAATTCCATCAACAGTTAGTCCATTTTTTGACTGGAATTTTTTAACAGCTGAAAGAGTCTTTGAACCATAAATTCCATCTACATTTCCATTATAATATCCCCAAGCTTTTAACTTTTTTTGAATTTGTGTAACTTCATTTCCAGACGAACCATACTTTGATAATGCTATCGTTTCTCTTAAATTTAAGAAAAACATTCCAAAAAAAATAATTGCCATTATTATTAATAAAATATATCCTTTTTTCTTCATAATATCTCTTCCTTTAATTTTTTTATTATTTTTGGCAATTTTAAATATTTTATACATTTTACGATTGTAACAATTATGTAATATTGTTACAAAAATGATATATATTTTTTGGCAAATTTCTACAATATCTATTGAAAAAAATTTTTATTATTATTATAATAAGCGTATAGAATTGAAAGGATTTGAGAAAATATGGAATTTACTAATGAAATCTTTTTTAATAAACCTTTAACAGCTGGAAGTACAGTCATTATAACATATAGTGGTAAATTATATAGAGAACATTCAAAAGATGTTACAATTGTATATGGATATGGTGATAATTGGGAATACACTGACAGTAGTCCAATGATAGAAACTGAAAATGGCTTTGAAGTAACTCTTACTCTAAAAGATTATAATACTTTTAATTTCTGTTTTTCAAATAGTTTCAATATTTGGGATAATAATTTTGGATTTAATTACATATCTCCTATCGCTCCAAAAAAAGATAAAGAAAATGATAGAGAAAGTATAGAAAATACTACAGAAGAAGTTTCTTCTAATTCAGACCAAGAAATTATAGAAGAAAATGATGAACAAAATGAAGAAAATAATCAAGAAACTCAAGAAAAAGCTAAAGATGATATCGAAGCTGCCTTTTCTACTCTTCTAGATTCAATTCTAGATGATGCTAAAATTAATGAAGAACCAATTAATGCTTCAGATTTATCTGGATTTGGTCTTCAATCTGTAGATAATATAAAAGAAGAAGATATGATTAATTGTAATGAAATCTTTGATCAACTATTTGATGAACTAACAGTTGAAAATAAAGATGTTACTCAAGTTGAAGCTATTAATGAAGAAAAAGTTACTTCTAATGATAAAGATATTGAAGAGCTTGACAAATTAATGAATGATTTATTATTTTCACTTTCAGAAGATTATAAACCAGAGCTTGAAGAATCAGCTACTCCTATTCAAAAAGTCGAAGTTGAAGAACTTGAAACTTCTGATTTACCAGCAGTTATTGAACAAGATGATTGGCTTGATAAATTTTTAGATGCTTCTTATAATTTTACTAAAAAATTTACAGATGCTTGCAAAAAAATTGGTACATTAATTAAATTAAAAGCTCAAGAACTTGGAATTATTAATAAAAAGTAATTAAACTTAAAAGAACTAGCTAAAGCTAGTTCTTTTAAGTTATACTATAAATATAACAATATCCATCAACAATTACATATAAATTGCTTTTTTTATTTTTAATTGTTTCATAAAAAATAATGTTTCTTCTAGACTGTTCTGCAATTTTAACTAAATCATCTAAATTACTAATTTTCATAGCTTTTAACCCTTCTAAATTAGGCTCATCTTCAACAACAGCTATTATATCATCATAATATTTTAAAACATGTTTAACTTTATTTTTGTATTTTCCATCTGATGTTTTTTCCCTTTTAAGCCACATAACTCCATAGATTATAGCAAATAAAACCATTAAACTACTTATAATTAATATTGCAACTTGACTTTTGTCAGTTTCTTGAGTAACTTCAGGCACAATATTTGTTGTTGTTTTCTCATAATTTTCTTGCAAATTAGTTACATTATTAGTAATATCAATATCAAGCTCAATACAATCTTCCAATTTTAATTCAGGGACATTCATATTAAACTTAACTTTTAAAACAGAATTAATATCAATTCCATAAGTTTCCTCATAAGAGCGTGCTAAATTGTTATAATAGTCATAATCAATAACTGCTTGCTCGTTTACTACAAAGCTATTTTCATCTGTATTTTCTGACTTATTTTCTAAAATAGTAAAAGTTCTAGTCCAAACTTCTTTATCTTTTCCATAATTTGTCTCTACAGTTCCAGACATTTCAGCAATAATATTATAATTATATTCTAAAGTTTTCTTTTCATTTGCCTTAAAATTATATTCAAAATTTACAAGATAATCATCCACGGCTCTTCCAGGATAATATAAACCAGACGGTAATTTTTCAGTTGTATAAAATTCGTTAGGTTTTAGCAATACCTCATAATTATCAGTCTTTTTAATAGTATAATTATACACACTATTCACCTCTTATTCTAAGTCAAAATATTCACACAGCCAAATAGATGGAAAACCTATAAATTTCACGTGTAATTCATATATTCCAAGAATTTGGTCTGTTGAAACAAGTTTTGAATCAGGATTATCATTATTATCACCTTTTGTTTGATAAAAAACTGTGTTATCCTTTTCCACTCTATCTATAACTCTATGAGCAATATTTTTGTTTCCAGAATTATAAATAAGAATTTGGCCAACTTTAATATTTTCTAGTTCACTTTCATCAAGCTTTTTAAAAACAACCACATCCCCTCTTTTATATAAAGGTTTCATGCTATTAGACATTATTGAAATTGGCTGATAACTAAATATTCCCAACATAAAGCAAACCAAACTCGTTAAAAAAACTAATGTTACTGAATATCTAAATCTTTCTAGAGAAGTTCTCCTTTTTTCTCGTTTAGTATTTGATTTTAATAATTTATATTTAAACAATATAAAAACAATCATTACAAATAAAATATTAATCGTTCCTGTTGCAAACCAGTCTAAATTAGGAATCACAGGCGATATCAGCAACACTAATTTATTAACAATTCTATAAATAAAGCCGAAAAAATATATTTTGTTTAAAATTAAATAATTAAATAAAATATTATAAAAAATAATTGGTATTACTTCTCCACAGATATATTTAAAAAGCTTTTCTCTATTTCCAAAAGTTTCAAAAAACTCACTATAATTTATTTGTAATAATATTAGAAAAATTGTCATAAAAACAATAACAATTCTATGTCTTTTATTTTTAGAAATTATAAATATTCTTGCAATTTCAATTAAAACTATTGGAAATAATTGAGTAACAATATTTTTTAAAAATGTCATTAATTCATGACTATATGGATTTCTAGCAAATCCAAATTTTAAATTTCCCAAATAAAAATACAAAATAATATAAAAAATTAAAACTATTATAGTATAAATATAAGCTCTTTTGCTTTTTAATTTTCTCATAACTTCACCTTTTCGTTTTATACTGTCGCAGCCATTGCAATTTCAGGAATAAAATTCTCATCTTCTGTATAAACCATTATATAAATCGTTATTTTTTCTTTTGCTGGAAACTCTATCCAAAATGGAATTAGAAAAGTCGCATTATCTCCATGAACACAAGTAATTTCACTAGGTGAAATTTCTAAAAGTTTATTTTTATCGCCTAAATAAATATTTCCTCTGATTTTTTGAAAATCCATATCTGTATCATTATAAATATCAATAATATACTGTTTTTCATTTGGATTACTTGAAATATAATCTAAATCTTCTTGAACTGTAAAATTTTTTATTTCCTGTTCATTTTCCTTTAAAGTAAGAGTAGCTCTGCCATTTGTAATAATTTCACCATTTCTATTCCTTGAAGTTTTTGTTGTTCCAGTAACTTCAATATAATTTCTAACAAAATATTCCGCATATTCTAAAACTGACATATTTTCTACTTGCAAATTACTATCAACTTCAAAAATAATTGTTACAACAAGCTTTTCTCCTGGCTCTAATCTAGTATCCCAATCTCTATTTTGTATCTTCCAACCATAACTCTGCTTTTCTCCGTTCTAACATATCTGTATATAAAATATAATCTGCATTGTAAAGCTTCATTTGCCAGTCTTTATAAGCAAATTTAGAATTGTTATAAACTATAATATTATAGAAAAAAACATTTCCAATTCTTTTAGCCATTTGAAAGCTTAACTCTGGATTCCATAAATCTTCATCGGTAACTGTAGTTTTTCCATTTATATTTGATTTCGAAGTTAAAATTGAATATCCATTTGCCATAAAAAAGAAACATATTATAATAATGAAACAAATTATAAAAACAATATTTTTAGCCAAAAATTTTTTTAACTTTCTTTTCATTTCATTAACCTCATATTATTTAAGGTTTTTCTTGAAAAGCAAGAAAAACCTTATTAACATTATTTCTGAACATATTCTATAATGCCTACAATTTGTTTTGTTTTTATTTCTGGAACTTCTGTATAGTTTTCATCATAAGTAACACTTACAGTAAAAGTTGTTTGCTCTCCAGAATTTAAAGTTTCACTCGGATTTGTAGTAGAGTAAACAATTGCAAGTGAACCATTTTCATTATCAGGTGTAAAAGTAACACTATTTAAAATTGCATCAATAGTTCCTGCATTTTGAACAGTAATTACATAAGTAATCACATCTCCCGGCTTTTCTAATTTTGCATTAAATGTTACAGTTGTATCAGTAAATTCAGGCGTTCCAGAATCACATCCTTCACTTACTTCTGATACTTCAATTCCAGTAATTCTTATATTCCATTCTCCAACGATTTCAGTTTCACCATTTATGGTCAATTGAGTTGCAAAAATAGCATAAGCTACTGACATTATAGATATTATAATCAATACTAACATTGCTATAATTTTAGTTTTTCTCAATTTTAGCCTCCTTAAAAATATTAAATATAATTCTATATCTAATTTTATAATATGATTAATCAGAAATTATGTTAACAATTAAAACTATAATAATTTTAAACATAAAAAAATTTCCCCTGAATTTTCCAGAGGAAATTAATTTTATCTTTTATTCAATTTCTTTATTTTCTAATATTTTCTTTTGATTTTCCACGGTTAATTCATACATTTTATCATTTCCAACTATTTTTTCTATCTTCTTTAAAGCCTTTGGAATTTTCAAATATATTCCATTATCACTATGGCAATCACTTGCTAAAAAATGAACTAAATCATTTTTTAATAAATATTTTACTGTCTTTTTAGCTTCTTTCCCATAATAGCCTAAAATGCTTCCAAAATTGCATTGTATCAAACAACCTTTTTCAATAAATTCTTCTACTATATCAGGATTCTCTTTAACAACTAAATATCTTTCAGGATGAGCTAATATAATTTTCAAACTTTTTTCTCTTAATGACCCTATTATATAATCTAAAAAATAAATTTTATTATTAATCGGAAGTTCTATCAATATATATTTGCTATCTGCTAAAGTTAATACTTTCTTTTCATCAATTAATTTTGGCAAATCATCTGATATATATATTTCCATACCTGTATATAGTTTTAAATTTATATTTTTATCTTTAATCTCTTTTTGTAGTTTTTCCTTTTCTAAAACAAGTTTATTAGAATCTGTTTCTACAGAATTTGATATATAATGAGATGTCAATACAATATCTGTAAAGCCTACATCTACTGCCTCTTCAAAAGCCCTAAATGCAATATCAAAATTTTTTGCTCCATCATCTACATTTGGAATAAGATGTGTATGTATATCAATCATTTTATATTCACTATACCTCTACTATTTAACTCTTTGTGACCTTCTTCTACGTGAGCCATTTTCAACAACAGCCATTGAATCATTTGAATAATAACAATATTCATCTAATTTTAATGGCAATTTATTCAAAACAACACCACTAATATTTCCACCGACATTATTAATAAGATTTTTAACCTTTTGCAAATTTTCTTTTTTAGTTACTTTATATGCTGCTACAATAATTGTTGAATCAACTAATCTTGATAATATTAAAGCATCTGTAACTAATAAAGATGGTGTACTATCAAATATAATTATATCAAACCATTCCTGTAAATCTTTAATTAGCTTCTCAATTCTTTTATTTTCTAAAAGTTCTGATGGATTTGGTGGTAAGTCTCCGGTTGGCATTACATATAAATTTTGTACTTCTGTCTCTTTTGTATACTCTTCTAAAGTCTTTTTTGTACCTTTTTCACATAAATAATTAGATAAACCAGGTCTTACATCTACTTGAAAAAGTTGTGATATTCTTCCTCTTCTCATATCTGAATCAACTAAAACAACTTTTTTTCCGATTTGCGCAAAAGCAATAGCTAAATTTGAAGCTATCCAGCTTTTTCCTTCTCCTTGTATTGTAGAAGTAACTAATAATGTTTTCAATTCTCTTTTTTTCAAATTCATAAATTGTAGATTTGTTCTTAATGTTTTAAAAGTTTCTGCAACAGGAGATTTTGGATCTGTTTTTATAATTAATTCCTTTTTCATTATCTTTTACCTCCTTTAGCTTTTTTAAATTTAGAATCATAATTTGGAATTGCAACTAAAACTACTAAATCTGTAGTCTTATTTACATCTTCTTCTGTTTTTATTGTAGTATCTAACATATTAAATACTAATATATATCCAGCAAATATAACTACTCCTATCAAAGCAAATATTATAATATCTTTTAAATGATTAACATTATCTGTAGTTCTTTGTGGCTCAGCATCATCTAATTCATAAACATTACTTATATGATATATTTCTACAACCTTTTGCTTAAAGACATCTACTATAGCATTAGCTATCTCTGAAGCATAATTAGGATCTTCATGAGTCACATTTACTTCCAAAACTTGTGTATCTTTAACAGCAGTTACAGAAATTTTATCTCTTAATTTTAAAATTTCCTCTTCTGGTTTTTTTAAATTATAAGCTACTTCACTTAAAACTGCATCTCTTTTTATTAATTCACTATACGTAGAAAGTAATGAAGAATTTATGTTTAAATCTGTTGTTGTAATTGATTCTCCTGTTTGTTCTGTACCTATTGTTGAACTCTGAACAAGTATCAAACTCGCAGAAGCTGTATACTCCGTTTTTTTCAAAAAATATGAATAAACTACGCCAATAATTATACAAATTCCTACTATTAATAAAACTATTAACTTTTTACTCCAAATCAAAGAACATATCTCTTTTAAATCAATTTCCTCCATTTTTCTCCCTTTCTACCACAATTAATATAAATTTTTTAACTTTTTTAGCGCCTACAATTTTTAATACTTTATAATTATATACTAGTAAAATTTTTTAGTCAATATAAATTTACGTCATATTTTTAGAATATTAAAAAATAAAAATGGTAAAGCTTCTAACGTCCTTACCATCTATATTTTTTAAATTTTCATTATCGTCTACACCTATTATTACTTTTACACCCATACTGTTAGCAAACGTAACTATCTCAATCACAAATTTCAATACTTTACAACTTTTCCTATTATATCATTTCATATTTATGAAACTCTTTTATTTTTTCATCTGTAATTATACTTTTTTGTGGCCATAATTTTACCTACTCATCTATACATTATTTATTTATTACTCTAAATTCATCTACACCCCAACCATCATTTTTAGAATTGTTCTTATCTTTACTTGAATATGAGTCTTTATCATTATTCTTATAAGATTCTTTTTGATCATTTTTTTCAGAATTTTTTATCCATTTACTAAAATCTGTATCTGTTGTTTTTTCTTCTTTCATTATAAAATTCCTCCCTTAACTAGTTCTATTCCTATGTATGTTGCCACTATAAAAAATAAGCTTATTATAAAAAGCACTGTACATGTGTCAAACTGTTTCATCTGCTTAGCATTTGTTTTAGAATTAGTTTCTACATTATTGGCATATTCGTCTATAAACTTGTCCAAAATATCAACTTCGCTCATTTGTTTAGCTTCTTCTTTAGTAAAATTTTGAGGATTAATAGTTCTATAATTTTTTCCCTTTAAAATCAAAACTAATTTTATAATTATACATAAATTTAAAACAATTGATATTGCATAAAAGTTTACTGCTATTATTGCTCTAGCTACTATTTGATAAACAGCTAACCCTTCGTTTGGAATAACTGTAAAAATTTTTTCAATTTCAGCAAACTCTATTAAAATTCCAAGCATAACTAAAACAATAGTTAGCAAAATATTAGCTTTGTTATCTATTATATTTTTTCTTTCATCTTGAGCTCTAGATAAGTCTTTTGAATTTTCATATAAAAGCTTCTTTGCTTCATAGTTAGTTTCATTTTCAGTATTTGTTTTCATTTTTTCCCCTTATTTATATATTGTTTTTTATTTGAAATTTTAAAACAAAAATGACCTAGTAGCTCAATGTCCCTAAGCCAGAAAGTTAACTAAGGTCAATCTACTGTAAACGTATTTTAGCACCTCATTTTTATTTTGTCAATGAGAAATGTCTAAAGTAGCTCTCTAATTAAAACTGGTAAAAAGGATAGCCACACATTTTTCAATTCAAACAAAAGTTTTATTTTTTATCAAAAACTATTGATTTTTTATATATATTTGATATAATATAAGTGCGAAAGGATGTTTGATATATGAAAGAATTATTAACTATTTTAAACAATACTAAAAATACTCTTGATAATTATTATGAAATGCATAAAAATGAAGATTTTTTAAATAAAAAGAACTCACCTAAAGATTATCTTGAATGGATAGATAAGAAAACAAAAATTATAATGAATTCTCCTGAGTTTATTAAAAAATCAAAAGAATATATTGTTCGTGGTGATGTCATTTGGGTCGAGTTTGGTTTTAATATAGGTGAAGAATTTAGCGGTAGGCATCCAGCTGTAGTTTTAAAAAATGGTGGAAAGACATTGCTTGTTCTGCCTATTACAAGCAAACAACCAACTGAAAAGCAACTTGCTAGTAAAACATATATTGAACTTGGTAAAATATATAATTTTAAAGCAATGAAAAGATGGGTTAATATATTTAATATTAATCCTATAAGTATTGAAAGGATAGATTTTACAAAGAAAAAAGGAAATATTAAAGGCATTGATTTAGATAACATATCAAAAGCATTCTTAGATTCTGATCTCTTTAAATATAAACCTTCTAAAGATAATTAATTTTTTTTAGAATTTTTGCATAAAATTCTTGATTTTTACATAAAAATATAGTATCATTATAATTAATAGGAAGTCTATTTAATTAGATGACTGAGAAGGCTTGCTTCGGTAAGCAGTTATGATTTAGCATGTAGCTTATATAGAAATATATAAGCTACAGTTTTTTTAGTCTTTAAAAAAGCAAAACTGGGAAAAGGGATTATCCCTTTTTCACAGTTTTGATTGCATAATTTCGTCGATTATATCGTTTTTTAGCTTTCCTAATGATACGTTACTTACATTTTCTTCTCTAGAATATCCTAAAAAATATTTCACTTCTTCGTCTGTTATTTTAATACCTTTTAATTGGCTTAATTCGTCAATATAAAGTTTTGAATATTTTTTTCTTTTTTCGATTAAGTCATCAACTACATTGCTGTGAGCTTTTTTGTAAATGTCCTCTATGAGGAATACTTTGGCATTGTTGTCCATCTTTGGGTCTGTTCCCTTTAATGTAATAATTTCATAATTTTCAATTGAATTTGGTTTGTAACTAAAATACCTTATTTTATTTATTCCAAATTTATATGGATACATATTTTCATCTTCTATGCAAAAAAAATTGTTTATATAATTTTTATTTTTAGATATTGATAATTTTTTATCTTCATATTTGATTATATATTTGTTATTAAATGTAAAATCTTTTTTTAAAATGTTATTTTTTAAACTACCTTCTAATCGATCTTCAGCATTTTCTATTCTAAAATAACATAGGCTATTATACTCTTCCATTTCTCTTGTTCCAATCTTTTATTATATTTTATCTTGTCTTTATTTTTTTATTTTTGTATCATAAATCTTAAAATGGGAAAAGGGGACTGTCCCCTTTTCCCATTTTATCAAAGTTGTATTATTTTTTCAATAATATGTTTTTCATTTTGATTATATCATAAAATGGAATATTAATTCCTCTTTGTGCAAGTTCAACTACTCTAAGTGATGTAATAATAACATTATCCCTTTCAGTTGTTGGTATTTCAACATCCATATTAGAACTTTTATATTTCTTTTCTATGTATTTTTCTATAGTTGGAAATATATTTTGTATTAAGAATACTGCTTTTTTACCTAGTACTTCACCAAACACAAAATTATATACAGGTCTATTTCCACTTTTTAGTTTCTTATTTTCATATATTCTTTTATACTTTTCAAATTTTGTAGATATTGGCACAAACCATATTATTTCTTTATTTTTTCTATCTCTAAAGCAAAAATAACATGGTCTTTTATTTCCATTTTCTTTATTTGCCATTAACCCATAATCTTTAAATACATCAAAAAATTCATCTTTTATAAAGTAAAATTTTCCATCTTCTATTACCATTCTTACTATATCTCTCCTTTATGAAAATATGGGATCCACAAATTAGATCCCACATTTTACAACAATTAACATTTTCTCACCTGCACATTTATATCTCGCAAGCAGGGTTGCGGTTCACATTTTCACACCTATAAATTTATATTTCGCAAATAGGGTTGCGGTTCACATTTTAATTATAGCAGATATTAAATATCTACTATTATTATATTCATTATACAAGCTTTTTATTAAAATATCAATACTTTTTATAAAATTTTTTCTTTTTATAAAAACTGGAAAAATGGGACAGTCCCATTTTTCCCAGTTTCATGTATTAAAGTAAAATTCTTTTATTTATGATTGGAAATTTATTTTCTATGATTTTGAAAATTGGTTCTTCAATAAATTTCATTCTAATTTGATCTATGATAACACAGACTATATAAACTAAAATTACACTTAATATTACGTGGCCGCATATATATATATATATATATATATATATATATATACAGTAGAGCGGAATACAGCCACATTTTTAAACACAGTATTCCACAAAAAGTTTCTCATTGTATCACTATTAGCATGTATTAATAATACTCCAAAAGTAGAACTAGCAGCTCTATTAATTAAGTTACTATTCTTGATTCTTAAATTTTTAAACCATAAAAACATAACAACTGATGTAATAACCGCTAATAATTTATTGGAATCAATTACAAAATAGTATGCTATTTGTTTATTAATTTTATTTCCTATTATTAAGCAAAAAACAATACTGAATATACATAGCAATACAACCGCGCATAATAAAATATTTATTATTTTCTTATTACTAAAAATGTCTTTAGGATAAATTCTAATATAACTACCAATCAAATAAATCATGAAGAAAAGTGTAATGTAATTCATTACTACAGTTATTTTAGGTATATTTCCTAAAATTGAATATGTAAATACTAGTAAAGCTATCAGTAATAAATGTTGTTTTTCATTTAAGTTTTTAATAAGTACATTTATAAATGGTATAAATAGATAAAAGACTAAGAAGCATCCAATGAAGTTTTGAGCTATCAAATAGATAGGAAATAAAGTTTTAACCAAAGACTTTATATTAAAAGTTTCTATACCAGTACATAAAAATATAATATATATTACTATTTTATAAAACTCCACCTCTAATAATAGTTTTAGAAATTTTTTCAAAGTTATTCCTGACTGACAAGTAAAATATCCTGTTATTAATATGAAGCAATTAATTCCAATCTTACCCCAAGCTCCTATTATAAACATAATAATTGATTTAAGTGATAAAGGATTTTCATACATTACATCAAGAAGTCCAGAATTTACTACATAATGATGTGCAATAATAAGTAGGATTAATACTATTCTATATAGTTCAATATTTGATTCTCTAGTTTTTGCTTTACTTTCTTCCATTATTTATCCCCTTTAAAATATTTATGATTTTTTAAATCCTTTTATGGTGTCTAATACAAAATTAAAAGTATCTATTTTTAAAACTATTGAGCCTAATATGTAAATAATTGCTCCTGATATTACTTGCAAACACAATGTTAGAGCAACTCCTAAATTCAAGAAATTCCAGCAATAGACAATGGCGCCCATAATTACAGCCAAAATGATACTTGGTAAAATGTCTTTTAATTGTTGCAAATAGCTATAATTTAATAACTTTTTGTTTGGCCATGAATTTATAATTTGACTTAAAACACTACTAACTAATAGACTATAAGCCATCGCCATTACACTTATTCTCATTGTGATGATTAGTAAAACTATCCCAACAACTTTCTTCATTATTTCAAGCTTTAAAAACAAATCACTTCTTCCCATTGCTTTAATAGCATTTAAATTAGCTGTATGAATCGGCTGAAATAAATATGTAATGCAAAATATAACTAAAAAAGGTACACATGATAACCATTTATCAGTTAAAACTATGCTAACTATATTGTTACTGCAAAAAGCTAATCCCATCATAAGTGGAGCCATAATATATACACTAGTTTTAATTGACTTACGTGTCATAGCTTTTACACGTTCCCTATTTTCTTGCTCTTTTGACATTGTAGGCAATAACACACTATCAATTGAAGTATTTATATTGTTTACAATCAGATTTGGAAATTGTTTCGCTTTATTATAATAAGCTAAATCTGATGGACTATAAAACTTTCCAATAACTAATTGCCTTATATCGCCATAAACTGTATCAATTACAGCTGAAGCCATTAGTTTCCAGCCATAAGAAAATAAGCCCTTTAACCTTTTAAATGAAAACACTAATTTAGGTCTCCATTTTACAGTTATCCATAATATAATTGTATCTATTGTTAAATTTACTAATTGTTGAGCAACTAAAGCCCATACTCCACAGCCATTTAAAGCCATAATTATTCCAACTACAGCAGCTGTAACTGTTCCAAGCAAAGTAGAAAAAAAGAATTTTTTAAAAATCAATTTTTTAGAAACATAAGCTTGTTGTGTATTTTTTATTCCAGAAATTAAAATTGTAATTCCAAGAACTCTTGTTAATATAATTAGTTCTTTGTTTCCATAAAAATTAGCTATTAATGGAGCTGAAAAAAATATTATCAAATATAAAACAATACAAAACAAAACATTTGTATAAAAAACAGTTGAAAAATCTATATCATCAGCATCTTTTTTTTGAATCAAGCTGTTTCCTAACCCACTATCAACAAAAACTTGAAAAATAGTTGTAAACACAGTAATTAAGGCTACTGTTCCATAATCACTTGGACTTAAAATTCTAGCTAGAACAACTGAAACAATAAAACCTACAAGCTGAGCTCCACTTCTTTCAGCAAATCTCCATATTAAGTTAGACATTACTTTTTGTTTTGAATTTTCCATTTATGTTTTATCTATATCTCCTAATCATTTAATTTTATAGTAATATATTTATTTATATTATTCAAATAATAATCCATTTGATTTTTATTATCAAATTTTAAAAATACAATTCCTAATGCCTTTGGTGCATTATCAAAATATTCTACAATATCTCCTTCTTTTTTATATATATTTTTTTTCACAATATATTTTTTTATTTCATCAGAAAATTCTATATTTTGAAAAATACCATTTCTATTTGAATGCAAATTATGCGTGGCAAAAAAATTTTTTCCATTATTTTCTATGAAATCTATTTTTTCACCCATTACAGATTGAATACACATTTTTGTAATATCAACATCAAAAATCATATTTAATAAATCTGGTATCATATTTCCACCGCTACGAGGATTAATATCTATTGGATAAACTTTATTTTCTTTATCTATTATTAGTTCAACATTCATTGGACCATTTTTTATTTTTAATTCAGTAATAATATTTTGTAATACATCTTTAACATTATTAATATCTTCATTTTCTAAATCTAATGGAAAACTTTTACCAACAGGAACTAATGGATTTACAGTATTATCTCTATAGCAATTCATCAATCCCCATAATTTTATTTTTCCATTTATTACAAAAATATCTCCACCTATTAAATATTTATGTTTTTTTTCAATATAATTTTCAACTATAATCTTATGAGAACGAGAAAACGAAAAAGCAAAATCAATCGCTTCTCCTAAATTTTCAACATCATTTAATACGGTAACTCCTCTACTCCCTGAAGAATCTACTGGTTTTATTATTATAGGAAATTTATAATTTACTATTTCTTTTAAAGCATCTTCTTTATTACTAAAGCCTAATGAGTTCGGTACATTAAAATTTTTTTCTCTTAAAAAATTCTTTAATTTATCTTTACTACTAAGAATTTCAATAGAGCTATATGGATTTGTAATTAATTTAAGTTGTTCTGCTACATAAGCTACATTTAACATAGCTGGTTCTGAATTAGAAATAACTCCATCAATATTTTCTTTTTTAGCAACTTCTAGAACAGCTTCTCTATCTAATGTACTAACTTGATAATGTTTATCTGCTAATTTTATTCCGGGATTGTCATTTGTCCAATCACACACAATAACATAGTATCCTTCATTTTTCGCAGTTTTAATTAAATTAACTTGATTTTCAGTAGCACCAAGTATTAATATTTTCTTAGTCATTTTTTCTCCTTTATTTCTAGCAAATATTATACAATTCTATATAAATTCTCACTTACCATATTGTTTCCATTTTCATCATATACTTTTAATATAGAATATATTTTATCTATATCTTCTTGTAATTTTTTATCATCTTTTCCACTAAGTAAAATTCTAAATGAAATTTGAGAAAAATCTACTTCTTTAGTAAATGTCTTTCCTTCTTTATATTTTTGAAAAACATAAATAACATCCTTCATATTTTTAATTTCTTCTAATCCTACAATTTTAGTAATAGTTCCTTTTTTTAATAATATTGGTAATTCAATACAAGGATTTTTAAAATAAGGAGTTTCTTTTTTTGATATTTCTTCATCATTTCCCATAGAACCTGTTATTGATTTTCTAATTAACATTTCTACAGCATTACTATTATTTTGATTTTCTATAAAATGATATACTAAAGAGCCATCTATGCGATATGTAGGATCAAATGGTATTATATCATTATCTTTTACTAAACATTGAAAACCTATTAATCCGTCTTTTATACCTAAATGAGCAATTAATTTTTGGAATTTTTCTAAATTATATTTTTTAAAAATATCCAAATATTTTGATGGAAAATGCATACCGAATAGTAATTTGAGGTATTTTTTTATTAAATAGATGTGTCTTTTTATCGCACATAGCTGATAAATCAATGTTACCATTATGTACAGTAAGATGAAATATAACCTCATCTGATTTTATATATTCTTCAATTAAAATTTTTCCACTACGTGAATTTTCTTTTGCTTTATTATAAGCTTCATCAAGTTCATCTTTTGAATAGCAAATTGTAATACCTGAAGAGCCTCCAGTGTCACATGGTTTAACAATTACTGGAAATTCAATATTTTTATCTCCATATATATATTCTTTAGGGACTCTAATTTTACACTCTTTACAAGCTTTCTTAAATTTTTCTTTATCTAATATATCATCAAGTTTAGAGCCGTCAGTATAAAATGGTTTTCCAATTTCTTTAGACAACTTAGAAGCTAATTTTATTCTAAATTCATCAAAACCAGCTAAAACTCCATCTACTTTTTCTTCAATACATTTTTCTTTTAAAAGTTCTATATCTGACCAACTAATGTTCCAAGCTTCATCAGCTAACTTTTTAGCCGGAGCTTTATCCCAATCTAAATTATTATCAGTAACAATAGTATAAACTCCCATTTTTTTAGCAACATTTACTATTTCTTTTTCAGAATTATATGCTCCTAAAATTAGTAATTTTTTTCCTTTTAATTCATCCATAATTTTCCTCACTTTATATTTTAAATTTGTTAATTAGTTCTATATTATATTTTATTTGTTCTTCAGAATATCTTTGATCACATACTAAAGAAAACTCATTTTCAAATAAACTATTTATTTTTGTATCAATTTCCCAATGATTTGGACAATAAAATTTTTGACTTATTAAAAATTCTTGCAATTTATTTTTGAAATTTTTGTCCATATAAATTGGAACATATAATAAACAATCATTGTTTTCATTATAATCATTAATCAAATAATTAATATTTTTATTATTTAAATTTTCATAAATACATTTAGAATTTCTTTTTCTTTTTTCAATAATAGATTTTAAATTAATATTTAAAATTGTATTTAAAGATTCTTCATCAATTTTTTTATCTATAAAATCTCTTTCTATATATAAATTAGATTTTTTAAATTCACTATAAAATTTTGATTTCATTTTTTCTTTTTCTTTAAGATAAACTTCATCAGTCAATTTTGAACAATCCTCATTTTTCTCTAAATTTATATATTCTCTTTTTTCAATCATAGCTAAACCGCTTTATTTTAGTAACATCTTCATTTAGTGTAAAATTATTAGTATCAATTACAAAATCATCATTTAATTTCGAAGCGATTCCACCTGTAGTAACAGGAAACCATTTTCTTAAACTTGCTATAACATAATCAGAATACTTTGAAAAAGGCTTACTTGATAATAAATTCTGAGTAAAATCTTCTATAACTATAATATTTCTTCTCTTAAATTCTTTTATATACTTTTCCATATTAGTTGAAGTATATCCAAAATAATTCATAGCAAAAAATACATCACACTCAAAATTTATATCAATGTTATATTTCAAGCCATCATCATAATATACATCATAGTATTCAATTTTTATTCCTCTATTTTTAAATGGTACAGTCATAGAATCGCAACTATATGAAGGAAAATATATATTTTTTATTTTTTTAGTTTTTAAGATATCTTGTAATATAAAATCTATTGCTGTTCTACCTGATAATAAAAATTTATTATCTTTTCCAAAAGTAAAAAATTTTTCATTTATATTATTTTTATATTCAATATCTTCTTTCCAAAAATCTCCACCTATTTCCATAAAAATATTGTATCTCCTAAAACTATAAAATTATATTTAACCATTCATTTGATTTATTCATAATATCATCTAATTCTTTACGAGAATCAAATCTTAAAAATATATCCCCTAAAGACATATTAGCTCCAGTAAATGGTTTTACTATATCTCCTGATTTTACTGATAAATCTACTAATTTAATATATTTATCTTTTATTTCTGAATCAATAGAAATTTTATTTAAAATTCCTTCTTGTTTTGGTCCTGAATGTACAATCATTTCACACCAATAACCGTCTGTTGGTTTAATAGAAAACTCTATTAATGGTAAACCAACCGCATTTCTTATTTCATTTTCTATTAAATTCACTCCCATAGCCATTTGTTGTATTTCAGCAATTTTACATCCTCCACCTCTAGGAGAAACTTCCATTAAATAAGCTTTTCCATCTATACCTACACAGCTTTCAATATTATATATACCTGTTTTCATTTTTAATAAATTCATTAAACGTTGTGTTTGATCTGTTAAATCTTCTTGATATTTCTTTTCCATTGTTGATGGCCATATAATTCTAGATGGTGTATATTTATTATCAGCTTCTGAATCAAAAAGTTGGTCTGAATATGTTATAAATTCTAATTTACCATTAACAGTAAAAGCATCTGCACTTGAATGAAAACCTTTAAATGTAATAAAATCCTCTACTATAAAAGCACCATTATGAGATTCTTTAATAGCTATATCTATCGCATTTTTTAATTCATCTACTGTATCAACTTTATTAACACCTTTACTTCCAGCAGAATCAACAGGTTTAACAATCACAGGCCAATTAAAATACTCTATATCATTATATACTTCTTTTAAATCATCATAACGCTTTGAACGTGGAACATTAAAACCATTATCTTCTAAGAATTTTCTAAATAATCCTTTGTCTTGTAATATACAAGTAGATTCATAAGAACCTTGAAATGGTAATCCTAATTTTTCAGCAACATAAGAAGCTGTAACAACTCCCGGATCACAAGCAAATGAAATTATACCATCAATTTTTTTCTCTTTTGCGAATTTTAAAACAGCTTCTTTATCTATTATACTTATATTACAATATTCATCAGAATATTTATGAGCACTATTATTTGGTAAATAATCACAAGTAATTACATATATTCCTAATTTATGAGCTGTCTCTATAACGGGAATTATATATCTAGACCCACCTAATATCAATAGTTTCTTCATTATACTTTCCTCCTCTTTATATTATTTTTTTAATATAATATCACAAATTTTGTCTACATCTTCTATACTTAAATCAGCATACATTGGAATTGTTAAAACATTATCTGAAATTCTTTTAGCAATAGGAGTTTCATTACTATCATATTTATCTCTATAACATTCATAATCATTTATTAATGGATAGAAATATTTTCTTGTATAAATATTTTCTTTTTTTAATTCTTCCATTACTTCATTTCTATTTTTTCCAAATTTTTCTTTATCAAATATAACAGGAAAATATGCAAAATTAGAAATAATATTATCTTGAAGCTTTGAAACTGTAATTCCATCTATTCCGTCTAATCTTTCTAAATATCTATTATAAACTTTTTCTCTTTTTTTGATTTCATCATCAATATGTCTTAAATTACAAATTCCCATAGCTGCACAAAACTCATTCATTTTTGCATTTGTTCCAACAGTATCAACATGGTCTGGTCCATTAATTCCAAAATTTTTTAATCTTTCTAAAATCAATCTTTTGTTATCATCATTATAAACTAAAGCTCCACCTTCAATTGTGTTAAATACTTTTGTAGCATGAAAACTAAACATAGAAATATCACCATAATTTGCTATGCTTGTCCCTTTATATTTAACTCCAAAAACATGAGCCGCATCATAAATAACTTTTAAATTATGCTTTTTTGCTATTTCATCAATTTTTTCTACGTCACAAACATGACCATAAACATGAACTGGAAGAATAGCAACTGTTTTATCAGTAATTAAGCTTTCTATTTTACTAACATCAATGGTATAGTCTTTTTCATTTATATCACAAAAAACTGGTTTTAAATTGTTTTGAACTATAGCATGTGTTGTTGATGAAAAACTATAAGGAGTTGTTATAATTTCACTTCCTCCAGGAAAATCAAATGATTTTATAGCAATATATAAGGCCATGTGTCCGTTTGTATATAAAGAAATATTTTTAACTCCTAAATATTCTTTTAAATTTTTTTCTAACTCTTTATGTTTTTCTCCCATGTTTGTAAGCCATTTACTTTCAAATATAGGTTTTATTTCTTCTATGTATTCTTCTAAACTAGGCATAGAAGATTGTGTTACTAATATTTTTTTTTGCATTTTTATTTTACCTTTCAAATTTTTCTATCAATAAATTAATAAATTTTTTAATTTCATCTTTATTTCCATTTGTAAAATTATTCAAACGTTCCAATAAATCTTTTCTAGTATTTATTGCATATTCTATTTCTTCTTTTGTATTACCATAAGCAATACCCGAAGGCTTTTTTTCTGTATAATCATATATATTTTTACCTTCTTCCAACATAACAATTGGTATACAGCCACATAAGCCAGCTATTGAAGTATAAAAGGTATTTGTATCATAGCTATAACAATATTTGCATTTATTAAAAATTTTTACTTTTTCTTTTTCACTTAAGTCATCTATTATAGGTCCATCAAACTCTTTAGGTAAATCTGTTCTATCTCTTCCTTTTCGAATAATATAGCAATTTCCAGTTCTATCTTCAAAATTAGTTTGCTTATATATCTCTGTATCAAATTGATGAACATTAACAATGTATTCATTTGGATTTAAATCATAATCATTAAATTTCTTTCTATAAGCTATAAATAAATCATTTTTTCCATAAGCTAAATCATCATCTTTAAATCTGTTTGGATATAAGAAATATCTAACAACATGTTTAGCATGTAAAGGGTTTCCATAAATAACATCAGGATATATAACAATAGTATTTTTTTTATTTATAAATGGTAATATTTTTCTTTTATATTTTTTTACAATTTTATGTACTTTTTTACATGTAATAATATCTTCTAACGTCCATAAAATCCATCTAATCCAATATTTAAATTTATTTTTTGATGAATAATTGTATACTCCTGTAAAAAATATTTTTGCATCAATTCCTTCTTCTAATAATAATTGGCACAATGTGTGTAATACTATTGAACCACCATATTTTTGCCTTGGTGAAAGTATTACAACTTTTTTAGTTAATTTTTTCATTTTATCTATATCCCTTTATTTTAAAAATCTCTTTATCCAATTTTCTACATCATAATTTTCTATTATTTTTTGATCAATAACTTTATATTCTGAATTGATAAACTCTTTAAGATTATTAGTATTATCTATTCCTAAAATAAAAAAATTATTTTCATTGTAAAAATCATAAGAGCTAATTGTTTTATTATTAGTTATAACTTTTTTTCTAAAAAACAATCCTTCCATAACTCTTAAAGTAATACCAGTAACATTATCATTAACAATATCTAACAATACTTTTCCATCACTAATAAAGTCCAAATATTTGTCATAAGATACTAAATCCTTTATTTTATTCACTATTTTTATATTACAATTTAATCTCAATTCTTGAAAAATTTCATAATACTTATTAATTTGCATATCTCTATTTTTATTCAATCCTAAAAACACAATATCATATTTTTCATCTTTTTTAGGTAATTTTATATTTTTATTATAAATTTGTGTATTGTATAAAAGATTATATTTTAATGCACCATCTTTATCATAAGTCCATATTTTATCTATATTAGAATCCATTCTTAAAAGATTTACTCTTTTTGCATTACAAGGATTCCACATCCATAAATTTATTATACAATTAGGATTATTCTTTTTGATATATTTTGTAACTTGATTACAATAACCCCAACTATATAATATTGCAACATCATATTCTTTAATATTTTTTTTCCAATTTTTATAAAAAATCAACTTTAGTAATCCTATTTTCTTTAACACTTTATAGATAAAATTAGTATCGTTTATTATATAATAATTGAATATATCACAACCATTTATATTTTTCATTATATTAGTTTCTTTTTTATTTTTTAATATTAAAACTTTCCTCATTTTTTATTATCCTCTTTTTGTCTTTTCAAATATTATTATAATATTAAAATTATACTGCTTTTACATCATTTTTATATTTTCAATAATCTCATTCTTTTTATCATTTTTATTTTTGTTTTTATATAATACAAATGGTAATATCAAAACTATATAGACAAAATATGATATATCATTTCTTAATACTGAATTATAAAATGTCATAATAATTGAAATTATTCCTAAAGTTATTACTGCATTATAAAAATCATTATCTTCTTTACATTTATTTTTAAAGCAAAAAATAATAATATAAATAAATATACTAATATATAATATATAGCCTACTATCCCTGTTTCTAAATATAACATTGCATGCATAAACCATGTATAATGTAATTTTGCATCATACATTCTTGCAAAATTGCTATTAAATATATTAAAAGAAGATATATCACAATTTCCCAAACCATAACCCCATATTTTATCTTTAAAATCATTTTTAAAAAAATATTTATCTATCTGTTTAAAAGCTCTAAGTCTACTAATATCATCTTTAGAACTATAACCATGATCTTCTCCACCAGCGTACTCTATTAAACTTTCTATATTTAACATTTTTGCTGTATGTGGATCTAATTTCTCCAAAACATTGTACCCCAACAAAAGAATTAATACTGTACCGACAACTATGCTTACTGTCTTTAGTGAAAACCTATTCAATAGTAATGCTAATAAAGTAATAAAAATTATAAATAAATACATAACTTTCAATTCAGCAATAATAGTAATAAAAATAGAAGAAACTAATGATATTATCATTTTTATAAATGAGTATTTTCTATTCAAAAATGAATTTATATTCAAAGTATTTTCAATAACTAATAAATATATTACGCCTGCATTTCCTCCAGTTTCACTTAATCTAAATGTTCCACCTATTGCATCACCCCAATATCCTAATATAAAATATTGAGCAGAACAAACCACAAAATTAATCCAAAACAATTTATGTATTATTTTTATCAATTTATCTTTATCATCTTTTTCAAAAGCATTAATAGCACATAAACTAACTATTAAAAATCTAAAAATATTTCTAAATCCCCAAATAAAATGAGGTAATGTTTCACTATTAATATTTATTATACTTCCAATAATTGTATGTAATAAAAATAATAATGATATATTTAAAAAAATTTTACTATACTTATTATTTTTTATTTCGTTAAATCTAGAAAAAATATATAATATAAATAATGGAAGCAAAATATCTGGTATATATCTTATAATTGTAGGTAGCTTAAAAAAATCACAACAAACATTTATTACCATTAAATAAATACATACAAAATAAACTGAATTTTTAATAAATTTATTTATATTAATTACCATTTTTATTTAGCCTTCCTTTTTTCTTAATTATTTACATTTTTTATTAAAAAATATATACTTTTAATCCTTTTATGTTTGATTAAATAATTAAATATTTTCTGTCTTATATTCTTTCCAATTATTTTTTGTTTTAATATTTCTTGAACTAAATCATCTTCACAAATTTTCTTTATATTCTTTAATGCCTCTTTTTTTTCATTATATACTTCATATTTAATGCATGCTCTTGTATTCATAATAAAAAATTTTTTTACCCCATTTTTTATAATTTCATAATTTTCAAATTCTAACACTTTTTTAATTAATATTTCATATAATTTTTTTACTTTCTCAAATCTATCAACTCTATAAACACTTGTTAAAGAATTTTCATTATAGCAATAATAATAATATGTATCATTTACAAAAGTGGCTATTTTACTTTTTTTTAAAAAATCAAAATCAAATACTATATCTTCTGAAACAAATTCCCTTTCAGATACAAATAAAATATTATTATCTTTTATTATCTGTGCTCTAAATATAGCTCTCCAAACACTCATACCTATACAATGTTTGTCATTGTCGATGTCCAAAATGTTTTTTAAAATTTTATTAGTATTTAATGCTTCACTATTAAATATTATTTTTTCATTATTTCTTGAATCATTTTTATTTTTAAGAACTCTTTTATCATTTGCATAACAAACATCCGCAAAATATTTTTTAGCTTGATTATACATTTTTTCATAATAATTAATATCAATATAATCATCAGAATCAACGAAACCTATATATTCACCTTTTGCAATTTTTATACCTGAATTTCTAGCATATCCTAAACCTTCATTTTTCTCTTTGTGTATAACCTTTATTCTGCCATCTATATTAGCATATTTATCACATATATTAGAACATTTATCTAGTGACTTATCATCTACTAATATTATCTCGATTTCTTTTAATGTTTGATTTATTAAAGATTTTAAGCATCTTTCTATATATTTTTCTACATTATATACAGGTACTATAATACTAACTTTTATGTTCATTAAAATTTACCTCTAGTTTTTATTTTATTTCATATTATCTTTTAACAATCTTCTTTTATTTATCCTAATAAATAATTTTGTATATAATACTGGAAATAGACCACACACTAATATCTTAATCTTTTCTTTTAAATTAACTTTACTTTTTACTAAAACATTTATAAAATTTTTTCTAATATAATTTATAGAAGACTTATATTCATTTTTATACTCGTTTTTTAAATCAGTCCCAATAATCTGTAAAAGTAAAAAGCTATAATTTTTCCATATATGCCAATTTATTGCATTTCTAACTTTAGGTGTATCTATATGTAATTCTTCTTTTATTGTGTAAATATTTTTCAGTGCGTTTAATCCATTTTGAACTTTATAATTAGTAAGTCCACTTCCTAAATTATTTAACCTATAATTATAAACTTTTCGGTATCCTACTCCAACATGATTAGAATATTGAGATGATTTAGTAGCAAAATATAATCCCTCTCCAAACCATGGAACTGAAAAAGTTATGTTATTATTTTTCAAAAGTTTCATACTATATATCTTATTCCATGGCCCTAGTTTCATATAAGGATATATTATTGCAGCAGTAGCATCTTCAGAAGACCATATTTCTATTTTATCTTCTTTAACTTGTATTTGATCTCTTGTAGTAAAAATATTATATGATAAAGCCATATCTGAATTTGTTTGCTTTACAATTTTAATCATATATTCAACAAAATCTAATGATAGCCAATCATCTCCATCTATTATAGTAACATAATTTCCTGTAGCATTTTTTAATCCAGTATTCCTTGCTTCACACACTCCACCATTTTCTTTGTGTATTACTTTTATTCTAGAATCTTTTTTTGCGTATTCGTCACAAATCTCTCCACTATTATCTGGCGAACCATCATCTACCAATATTACTTCAATATTTGTATAAGTCTGTTTTATTATAGAATTTATTAGTTTATCTAAAAACTTTTCCGAATTATAAATTGCTACAATTATTGAAACTTTATCTTTCATAAATTAACCTCTTCATACTTAATTTTCTATTGCATTTTTAAATAAAGAAATTGACATTTTTCTTTCTTCTTCTATTTTTTTATTTACAACAATATAATTTATTTTTTTATCTATTAATTCAAAATCATTATAATTATCCAATATTCTATTTTCTATTCCTAATAAATTCAATATACTTTCTATTCTAGTACCTGTTTTATTTTTTGGCATTATATCTATAAATTGTTTGTTAAAAATAATTGAAAATACTGTTGCATGAAAAGAATCCGTTAAAATATATTCCGCATTTTGAAAATACTTTAAGAAATCATATTGAGTCGGCAAATATATTAATTTTCCACTTCTTGTAATGTGATAAAATGATGGGCTTATTCTTAATAATTTTAAATTTTTCTTTTTAGCAAATTCTTTTGCATATTTATTAAATTCTTTATTATCATGTAATTGATAAACTAATACATATTTTTTCTTTATTTTTTTATTAGATTTTTGAGATAATTCTTCCCATTCTGTTTTTTCTAAAAGAAATGTAGGATCTAAAACTTGCTCTACATTCTCTAATTTATTCTCTATCAAAATTTCTTTTGCTGATTTTTCTCTAACTAAAATATAACTATATTTTTTTAGCAAATTAAAAATATTATTTCTTAAATTTTGACTTAACTCTGTCTTTCCTAAACTTGATGCATAAGAAATACATTTTTTTTCTTTTACAAATTCTAAAAAATATGCTTCATCATAATCTACAGTTCCTATTTTACCCCAAATTTGATCGCTTCCAGAGCAATATATATCTGCTTCCGGAGGATTTTCTTCTAATTCTTTTAAGCTTAAATATTCTTTTTCTGTTTCTTTAAGGAATCCTTTTCTATATTTTTCAAATTTTTTATACATTTTAAAATAATTTGGAGTCTGAATTATTTTATATACTAATCTTAAAAAAAAATTTTTATCCCATTTTTTTCCCTTTATTAAAGTACTAGCTAATCTATTAGCTTTTTCTTCCTTTCGAGTATAATCAATTATTTCTGAATTATATCCTAATTTTTCAATTACTTTTTGCGTAGCATAAGATTGTAAAAGTGAACCATAATTTGGAACAGAATGTCTTGTAATTATACCTATTTTCCATTTCTCTTTTTTCATATTTTTTTCCTCATCATTTACTAATTTTTATAAAATCAATTCATTTAAATATATTTTTTCTAATTTTTTAGCTTCGTCTATAATTGAATAACCTGCATTTTTTATTTCATTTGACATATCTTTTCTCACATATTTTTTTGTTTTTAATATTTCAGTAGCCCATGTATCTTTAGTATCCTTCTTTAAATTAAAATATTTTACATTATCAGTAATCTTTACTTCTTTCGTTATTGTATCACTCATAAAACATTTTAATCCAGCAGCTTGAGCTTCTATTCCTACTACAGGTAATCCTTCAAAAAGAGATGGTAGCAAAAAAACATCCATTGCTTGATACATTTCATTTGCGTTATTTATATTACCTAAAAATAATACTGCTTTACTAATTCCTAATTTTTTTGCTTTCAATTTCATTTTATCTAGTAACTTGCCATCACCAATTAATACCAAACAAGAATTAGGTTCTTTTTCTAAAATTATTTTAAAAAGTTCCAAAATAAATTTATGATTTTTCTGTTCCATAAATCTACCAATATTTCCAATAACAAATTTATTTTCTAAATTATATTTTTTTCTAACATCATTTCTTATTTTTTCATTATATACAAATTTATCAACGTCAATCGCATTATGTAATACAAAATAATTCTTAGAATCTATTATATCTTGTCCAAAATAAAATTTTATACTATCTATACCACATCCCCAATAATTATTAGCAACTTTTTTTAACTGAGTTTTATATAATAATTTTAATATTTTTTTTAAATTTAATTCCATTCTAGTATTATGTGCATGACAAATTCTAGTTTTTATACCATATCTATATGCACTTCTTAATGATTGATAAGCTAACTCTCCATTATGTGAATGCATAATTTTTATATCAGGATTTTTATCAAATAAATTTTTCATAAATTTATCATATTTAAAAAAATTTAATGGATTTAACCCTGGTGAATGATAAATTTTTCCTCCTAAAGCTTTTATTTCTTCGTCATATGCACCCGGCTTTAATTTATTACATAAAAAATCAAATTGTATTTTTGTTTTATCTATATGTCTGTAATAATTCATAAGCATTGTTTCTATTCCAGCTCTATCCATATTACTAACAGAATGTAACACTCTTAACATTTTTTCACTTCCATTTTTTAAATATTAAAATTTATTTCTCTCCATACAATTTTTCAGTTTTCTTTACAACTTCATCCCAATTATATTTATTTAAAACATAATTAGAAATTTCATCTTCTGTTTTTGTATGTTTTTCATTTAAGCAATCTTCTAATTTTTCTTTTAAATCATTTATATTGCTCTTTTTAAAAACAATTCCTTTATCTTCAATTACCTGTAAATTTTCAGGAATATCACTTACTAAACAATTTTTTCCATAACTCATTGCTTCTAAAAGTGAAATAGGCATTCCTTCTACATCACTTGGCAAGCAATATAAATAACAATTTGAAAATAATTCTTCTAATTCTTCGCCTTGAACAAAGCCTGTCATAATTATTCTTTTATCATCTTTTACTTTTTCTTTTATTTGTTCAAAATAATCATCTGTATGACTAGAGCCACCGGCGATAACTAATTTTTTATTAGTATCAATTTTCTTATAAGCTTCTACTAAATAATCAATTCCTTTTTCAGGAACAATTCTTCCTAAATATAAAATATAACTATCTCTTTCCAATTCATATTTTTCTTTGATAATTTTAGGCTTTCTTAATTCTTGTTTTGTAACACCATTTGGAATAAAAATAGTTTCACGATTATAAGTGTCTTTAAAATATTTTTTTACACTTTCAGATAAAACGATAATTTCATCAGCATATTTTGCAGCCATTTTTTCTCCAAATTTTATATATTTACTAGCAAATCCCCCCCATTTAGAACGTTTCCAATCTAATCCATGAATTGTAACAACAACTCTTTTTCTAAAAAGTTTTGGAATCCATATCATTCCACAACTTCCGTTCTGCGTGGTAGTGTAAACAATCATAATGTTTAAAGCTAGCTATTATACTAGCAAAAAAGGAATAGATTAATGCATCTAATCCTCTTTTATTAATTGTAAAGATTGTTTTTATTTTAACTCCGTTGTATTCTTTAATCTTTTTAACTTTTATATTTTTATTAGCTACATTATTGCCTTTTCTATTATATACATCAACTTCTATTCCGTCTTTGACTAATCTAGTTGCAAGTTCACCAACAGCAATTTCTACTCCACCTTCGCGAGAAGGAATTCTTTTGTGTCCAATCATTGCGATTTTCATATCACTAATAATCTCCGTTTAATCTGTTTTATCTTGGCTTTTATCATTATATGTTTTTATCATTTCATTATTTTGAGTCATTATATCAAAATTTTTTATATAATCTAAATTTGAAACAAAATCTGCATCATCAGTTAGTATATATTTAAATTTTTCTTTATCAGCAACTTTTAATAACATATAATCATAAAAATCAAGACTTGATTCATCTTTTTCACAAAAGTCATCAATATCTTCTTTTTCAAATTGATATGGAAGTATTTGAATACAATTTTTTAATGTATCATAAGATGCTTTAAATTCTTTATGTACTTTTTTTACTTCTGTTTGATTTTTGTGATATTCTTTTAAAGATATATCCTGTCCATTTTCTCGGCTATAAATATCTCTGTTAATTTTATCTATGACATGATACATTTCATAAATATTAAATTCAGTAGTATATAATTTTTCTTTCTTAGTTATCAAATGATTTACATAGTTTTGATATTGCCTTGATATATTAGTAGTATTTTGATATAGATTATTATAAAATATATGAACTAAAATATTTGTATCTAATAATATTTTAGGAATTGCTATATTTGGCGTTAATGGATTTTTAATATTATGAACCATGAATCCTCCTTTCTTTATTTAAGAATTGTTTATGTTTTTCTCAACTATATCTGTTATTTTTTCTTTTTCTTCAATAGATGGTTTTTTATTATATACTTCAACTGCGTTTTCATAAGAATATCTTAAAGTTTCTTTACCTAAGTCAGAAAGATTTATACATTCTATTTTTTTATCATATAATTTTGGTGAATATTCTACAATAAAATATCCAATAGATGCATTAAAAAAAGAAGTTGAAAATAAAGTTATTCCTTCAAAATCTATAATTATCTTTTCTTCTGCATCACCGATTTTTTCCAATATTTTTTCACATTCTGTTTTTATAATTTCGCCATCACTTATTGATAATGCATTATTACAAAATTCTTTAACTTTTAAAATATTATTCATTTAATCCTCCAATAATAAAATTAATTTATATATGTATACTTATTGAAACTATAGTTCCTAAAATATTGTTTTTCATTTTTTTAAATTGTTTTTTTCCATTTTTTATAAAACAATATGTATCACTTGTATAAATTGACATTTGTCCATTATATTTCTCCAAGAAATTTAATGTTGTATAAAAACCAGCTCCTCTGGGAATTGTTGTACTCTGTTTTGTACTATTTGCTTTATCTAAAGCCCATTCAATACATTTTTTAGTGTTCCAATCTCCATTACTAACACCAATATTTTTATTATATAAATTTACATTTTCAGCTAATCCTTTTCCAAAGTCAAACACTGAAAAAGTAAATTTATTTTTATTACAATATCCATTTGAAACAGCACCACATTCATTTTCTCCATGTTCTACTGCATTTGAAGATAATTCATAAAGTCTAGACCAAATTTCTTGATATTTTTCTGGAGATTGGCTTTTAATTTCTTTCATTTTCGGAATTTGCTCTAAACCATTTAAATTTTCTTCTATAGATTTTTCATCATTAAAATTATTAAATATTAAGCTTTTTTGTTTAGTACTAACATCATTTGCAATTCTCATTTCTACATTTTTATTTTTTCCAAATTTCAAATAAATATTTCTTTTTTGTGAAAGTAATAATGGTCCTAAAGCTCCTAATATTGTAAATCCTGTTGTACTTATATCTGAACAGTTAGAAAGATCTAAAATTGTATCTTTAACATCAGAATTTAATATATTATTAAAAATTTCAATTATTTTTTCATTATCTGAAAATTTTTCGAGATATTTATTACCTAATGTTATTTTATTGTCTAAAATTTATAACTAAACCTCCTTTTTTTAAAAAGCCCCATTGCCTTTAAAAACAACTTTAACTGTTTTTAATAAAATTTTAAAATCAGTTTTCAAGCCTTTTTCTCTATTATATTGTCTATCAATTCTAATTCTTATATCAAAAGTGGTTTTATTTCTTCCGCTTATTTGCCATAGCCCAGTTATTCCTGGTTTTGATTTTATGATTATATTATAATAATCACCAAGTAGTTCTTTTTCTGATTGAAGATAAGGTCTAGGTCCAACTAAACTCATATCCCCTTTTAAAACATTAAAAAATTGTGGAAACTCGTCAATACTTGTTTTTCTAATAAATTTTCCAACTTTAGTAACTCTTGGATCATCTTTTAATTTGCGGTTTTTAAAATACTCTTTTGACTTTTCTTCATCATTTTCTAAAATAACTTTTAATTTTTCATCTGCATTTTCAATCATGCTTCTAAATTTATAAATCTTAAATATTTTTCCATTTTTTCCTATTCTATTTTGAGTATAAAAAACATGTCCAAAATCACCACAAAGCATGTTTCCAATTTTAATTAAAATAGCTAATGGAATAACAATTATTGTTCCAATCAAACCAACAAAAATGTCTACAGTTCTTTTTATAGTTTCACAAAATAGAATTTTAAAATCATTTATTGTTTGTTTAATTTGGTCTTTAATATTATAATATGCATCTTTTTTTCTTAGAGTAACTAAAAAAGTTATTAATATTATTTTTAAATCTAAAACAAAATTTTTTCTATAATGGTATCTATAATCATTATCTAGCCTATCAGCTAAGCTTAACCTATCACTACTAGAAATTTGATTAATTCCAGTAATTCCAGGTTTATATTGAATAATATAATTATAATATTCGCCCATTTTTTCTTTATCTTCAGGATTATAAGCCTTTGGACCAACAAAACTCATTTGACCTAAAAAAATATTTATAACTTCTGGAAAATGTCTTAAACCAGTTTTCATCAAATAATTATCATCTTTTACCCCAAAAGTTATTTGTTTAAATATTTTTCCATTTTTTCCAATTTTTTCATTTAACTCAAATAGCTTTGTTTCATCTCTATTAATTACTTTTCTTAAATTTACTAATAAGCTTAATGGAATTAATAATACTATTCCTATTAATGACATTATCATAGTAAAAAGATATCTTATAATAGCTTTTATAGTTATATTTAATTTATGTATAAAACGTTCCAAAAATGTTCTATGAATAGTTTCAATTTCGAATGGAACAATTAATTTTTCATCTTCCACTTTCTTTCTCTATCCTCATTTTATCATTTATTTACACTAATAACATTAAATCACAATTTTCGACTTTTGTAAACATTTTTAGATAAATTCTTAAACTTTTCTAAAAAAGGCATAATTTAATGAAAATCATGCCTTTTTATTAACCTTTATATTTCCAATAAGGATAAAAATAATTCCAACAACTCCAATTACCAATCCAACATTGAAAAATTTATTTAAAATATCTGTTAAAACATTTATAAGCAATGCAGAAAATTTAGTATCTAATATAAGTATATTACCAATTCTATTTATTAATAAAAATTTTAATACTACTGAAAAAATTCCCGAAAACAAGAAACTAATTCCCAAACAAGCAACACATCTTAAAATTTTTCTTCTTATTAAAATTATCATTATACTTACTACTATTATACTTACAATGCAAATTGCTTTAAGTCTATTTAAATATTCAACTTTTACAGAAAGATTTGTTCCATATACAATTCCATCTTCATAAGCTTGAACAATTGCATCTTCATATTTATTTATTGCTTCTTTTTCAGTATCTGAAGGAACTCTATTATTTTCTTCTAGAGCTTTATTTATTCTAGAGTCTAATTCATTTCTAATTGAAGTAGTATCTATATCTCCATTAATTTTTGTATAAAAAGAATCTATTTTAACATTTATATCGTTTGCAACTTGAGTTTCTGAAACAAGCCCATCTAATATATTCAAATCCAAACCAGATTGCATCGTATAATTTTCAAAACTTTCAATTATATCTGAATATGCTCTTATATAAAAATCATTGCTTTTTAATTTTTGCTTTATATACTCCCTATCAAATATTGTAATAGAAAAAATATTCAAAATAATTAGTATAAGGATAAGAACACTTAAAACAAAATTAAGCAAATATCTAAGTATTTTCCTAATCATAAAATTCCTCCTCTACTAATCTAGCATAAACTACATATCTATCAACTGCATGTCCAAATCCATCTGTTGGATAACATGTATAAAGCATCAATCTCTCTTCTTCCCTTTGTAATTCAAGTTTATCGGAATCCTTATAATATACAATTTTAGCATCATAAACTTCATAAACAAATTTTCCATAAATTAAATCAAGAATAATTTGATCACCATTTTTAACCTTTGGCAAATCTTTCAATATTCCTTTATAATTATGACCCATTGCAATTATAGAACCACCTTCACCAGGAAAATATGCTCCACCAGAATTTCCTATTCCATTTCTTAAAACTGATAAACTATCTCCAAAATAGAAGTCCTTTGTTAAATTAAGACTAGGTATACTAATTGTTCCATATTTAGTTCCAAATGCTGGATATGCTTTTAAATTTCTAGTTTCTAAATCTATAGTAACGTCTTTTAATACTTTCTTACTTGTATCAATTGAAATAGTATCTATCATTCTCATTGCCAAAGAAATTTTAGAAGCAAACAAGCAATATACAATTAAAACAAAAACAGCTACATATATAAAAGCAACTATTAAATCACTAATAGTTGCTTTCATATAACTGTTTTTACTATGTTCATTCTTATGCACGATATTTTTTTACCATTAATACAGCAAGTCCTGCAACGGCAATTATTGCTACACTTGCACCTATTGTTAAAACATAAGAATTATCGCTACCTGTTTGAACTAAAGATGAGTCAGCTTTTGCTTGATCAAATACTTCTCCATCTTTATAAATTGTAATGACATGATCAGTAGAATTAAATGTCAAGTCAGCACCAGCAATTTTAGTAGCTTCTTGAGCAATAGATAATAATTCTTCTTTTTTAGCTGCTGATAATTTTGAAGGATCAGTAACATTTTCAGCTTTCATTAAAGATACACCTTCATTAACTTTAGCAACAATTTGATCAGCTTCTTGTGAATCAACAGGATATGTTGTTAAATAACGTTCTACTTTTCTACAGTTTTCGCTAGATAATCCTACTTCTGTTCCATTAATGTTGAATTTTTTAGTTACATAATTAATCAACTCCTCGTTTGTTGTAGCACAAACAGTTGTAGAATAACATAGAATTAAAATAGCAACTAATAAAACTACTTTTAAAATTTTTCTCATACTTATACACCAATATCCTTTCAAAATTATATTTTTGTTATAACATATATAAAAAAAAATTACAATAGTTTTTTTAATTTTTCTTAAATATTTTTACAAACATCATTAAAAAGCATATTCCTAACATAATTCCTATCGTGTCAATCACAACATCTTCTATTCTTCCGAGCTCGTCCGAGGAACAAAAACTTGATGAATTTCATCCGAAATTGCATATAAACTTCCTAAAATTCCTGAAAATATTACTTGTTTTTTAGAACTTAAATTAAATGTTAAAAATAAACCATAAAACAAAAATCCGTCCAACAGTATATTCAAATAAATGAGCTAATTTCCTTATAACTGGTTCTAATACTTTTGAAACATTTTCATCGTTATTTGATAATAATCTTGCCACCCTTAAGCTTAAACCCGAAGATTGTTTAGCATTTTCATTTGAAAATCCAAACACACTTATTATCCATAATATAATCAATATAATCAAAAAAATTCTTAATATATTTTTCTTCATCTAAAATCTCTCCACATAATTTCAAAAGACAAAAGCAAGACAAAGGGACGGAGCTTTTGTCTTAAAAAACATTAAAGAAAATATCTATATTTTCTTTATGAATATTTACAATTTAATTTTTTCCTTATTAAAGTATAACAAAAAAGCAAGTGAATGTAAATACAATACACTAAATTTAGTACTATATTATTAAACACTTGTTTTTTAAGATTTTTTATTGTATAATTACTCCTAGAAAGTGAGGTAATTATATATGCAAAGAAAACTTGTAAATTCATCTAGAATCTCTAGTGTTGGTTGGGATAATAATATTTTAGAAGTAGAATTTAAAAATGGAAAAGTTTATCAGTATTTTAATGTTAGTTTCAGTGAGTATCAAGATTTCATAAATTCTTCCTCTTTAGGTTCTGCTCTTTCTATATTAGATAAGCAACATAAATATAAACCTATTAATTAATTGTAAATCTAATTTTTTGCATCTCTGACATATATGTTTTTACAATTCTCAAAGATTTATTTGAATTGCTATATTTTCTTGAGTTTCCATTGGATTAATTTTTAATATATTTATAATTGCTTATTCTTCCAAAGTGCAATTTTTGCACTTTAAATTGCCATTATCTGCACTTTGAATATTATCATCTATATGTGTATAAGACAAAAGCTCCGTCCCTTTGTCTTTTTTGATTTTATTATAAC
>CANQOG010000006.1 GCA_947625415.1 uncultured Clostridia bacterium | reverse complement strand
TATCCTGTTCCATGTGTCTTTATTTTCTCATTACTTTCATTATACTCTATTACTATGTCCCACTTATCTTCATTTTGAGGTACCTTATCATATAACCTTGTTCCTACTAATTCTTCTGGTGATTCTCCATTATCTCCAACTGGTACTTCAACTTCGTTTCCAAGTGATAATACACTTCCAGCCAATACTTTTAAATCTTCTACTGAAAAATTCCCATTACTTAATGATGTATCTATTCCTGCATCTTCTGCGATTTTTCTCTCATAATCATCATTTCCTATAAACATTAGTTTCCCATTTAATACTAAAAATTTATCTATATCTTTTTCATCCATTGATTTCATATACTTTTTCATTTCTATACCAGAGCAAGTTATACTTTCACTTAAATTTATATCCATCTCTTCTTTATATATTGAATACTGACTTAATAATCTTGCATCCAATGCATTTGTTATTATCCCATTTTCTCCAATTATTGCATTTAGTGAGACTCCAGCAAGTATAAGTAGGACAATGACTGTGACCATGTTATTTTATGACAAAAAAAAGAAATCCTTTTCTAGAATTTCTTTTAATCTAAATTTTGCAATTTATATAATAAACCTGTATTTCGTTTTTTTACATCTAAATTATTAATCATTGACTCAATTATTTTATTATTACTTATAGTAACTAACAATTTTTTTGCTCTTGTCATTCCTGTATATAGTAAATTTCTCGTAAGCAACATATTTGAAGCCCATGGAATAACCATTACCACAACATCAAATTCACTTCCGCTGAGCTTTATGAATTGTAATTGCATACGCAAGTTCTAGTTCTTCAAGTTCTGAAAACAAATACCAAGCTCTTTTATCATCATCAAATTCTACCTCCATATTCTTATCTTGCATATTTATCTTCGTAATTCTTCCAAGCTCTCCGATTAAAAATTCCTGTTCCATTTTCATAAGTCTTGAAACTATCACTTGAGCCTTTTTCCCAATAAATATCATAATTATTTTTAACCTGCATAACTCTATCACCTTCACGAAACACAACTTGACCGTACTGTTTTTCTAACTTTTCAGATGATTTAGGATTTAATATATTTTGCAAATTATTATTTAGCTCTTTTGTTCCAAGAATTCCTTTTTTAGTTGGTGTCAATACTTGAATTGACTTAAAAAAGTCATAATTACCGTAATTTTTAAGTCTTCCATTACATAGCGATAAAACCTGATTTAACATATTTTCCTGAGCCTGCTCATTAATATAAAAAAAGTCTTCCAAGCTTTCCTCATTTTTAGAATTATTACCAATAAAACTTATTCCTTGATTTACATTGTGAGAATTTACAATTATCTTACTTTTAGCAGCCTGTCTAAAAATTTTATTTAATGAAACAGTTGCAAATTTTCCAGACTCTATTAAATCTTGTAAAATATTTCCAGGACCAACTGCTGGAAGCTGATTACTATCTCCCACTAACACAACTTTACTTCCTAAATAAATTGCTTTTACAATATAATTCATAAGAAAACTGTCTACCATACTCATTTCATCTATAATAATAACATCTCCATCAATAGGAGTAACATTTACATCAACATTATGAATTTTATCATCTTCAATTTTTCCAATTTCCAAAAGTCTATGAATTGTTTTAGCATCTTCGCCAGTAGCTTCACTCATTCTTTTAGCAGCTCTACCAGTTGGCGCGCATAACACAACTTTCCTTCCATGTAATTTATATATTTCAAGTAAAACTTTTATAATTGTAGTTTTTCCAGTTCCAGGTCCACCAGTAATTATTGAAACATTGTTATCATTTATTTGATTAATTGCTTCTATTTGCATTTCAGAAAGTTTTATACCTAATATACTTTCTTGTGAATTTAAATCTTTTTCAAAGCTTTTAATAAATTTTATATTTCTAGAGTTTTTAATTGCTATAAGTCTTTCAGAAATATTTTTTTCAACCTTATACATTGGGTATAAATAAATCCAAGTTCCTCCAGTTTCTCTTTCTTCAACTACAATTTCTTCTTGAACCTTCAAATTTATTAGATTATTTTCAATTTCTTCTTCACTTACTTCTAAATTTTGAGAAATAAATTCTTCTAAATTCTCTTTTTTCACACATAAATTTCCATTATAACTACTAGTTAAAAGCGCATACTTTATTCCACTTTTAATTCTATCATCATTATTTTTAGAAATTCCAAGACTAAGAGCAATTTTATCAATTTTATTAAAATCAATTCCATACACTATATCTATTAAAACATAAGGATTTTCTTCGATTTTTTGAACTGCATCTTTTCCTAGTGCATCATAAACTCTTTTACTATTATTACTACTAACTCCGAATTTTTCAAGAAATCCAACAATTTGCCATAATTCCCATTTTTCATTAAATTCCTCACCAATTTCATAAGCTCTATCTTTACTGATACCTTTAACTTCAGCTAAACGCAATGGTTCAAATTTAAAAATATTTATAGTATCATCACCAAATTTTTTAATTATTCTTTCAGCTGTAGCTGGTCCAACGCCTTTAATTGCGCCACTACCTAAATATTTTTCTAAAGCCTTGGTATTTTCTGGCATAAGTTTTTCAAATGTATCTATTTTAAATTGCTCACCATATTCTTGATGAACTACCATTTTTCCAAGCAATTTTAAAGTATCTCCCTCTTCTATAAAAGGTAGATACCCTACAACTGTAATATAATCTCCGTTATCTTGTTCAAGTAACGCTATAGTATAACTATTTGAATCATTTTTATAAATAAACTCAGCAACTTGCCCTTTAATTTCCACGGCTTCTCCTTTCATCTTTTCAAAAATATGTTTGCTTTTTACATTTTATCAAAAACCTTTTTTGACGTCAAGCAAAAATAAAAAGATTAACCGTTATTTCAGTTAATCTTTTTTAGACCATTTATATAAAATTTTATACAATTTCATCAACACTTAATGCACCACTACTTTTTGGTTCTTTAGAATTTGAAAACATTTTATCTAATTCAAGCTGAGATAATTTTTCTGATATTTTATCGTCATATTTCAAGTCTAATGTTTTAAAATCTCTATATAGTCTATTAATAAATGAATACATTACTCCTATATAATCATTAGAAGTATTTTCTCTATTTTTTGAAAACCTATAATTTAATTCTTCTATATATTTTTCTTTTTCTTTATCACTATTAAGTGTGTCACTTCTAAGTATTTTAGCTTTCACATTATCAAATAATCCATTCATCAATTGTTGAAAATGATAAATACCTTTATTTAATTCAGGATTTGATTTAGATAAATGTTCAACATTTAATTTTTTCTCTTTTGAATTTTTAGAAAATCCCTCTTCTATATTTTCCTGTGATTTTTTTTCTTCTTCATTCTTAGAAGGTCCTTCTTCAATATGTTTTAGTCTACTAGTCTCTTGATTTAAAACATCTCTATTTTTACCATTTTGCCTTATATTTTCATTAACAAAACCCGAAATTAAGTCATATACCAATCGCTCATTAAAATCATCTATCTCTTTTTCTATTTGATTTCCTTCCAGAAATTCCATTGCTGCTCTTGCCACATTATGTTCTGTTAATTTCATTTCTTTTAAATCTTGTACCATTTTCGTTTTAAATTTTTCTATAACTCTATAAATTTCAGACTTAATATTATCAAAATCTTCCCAACCTTTTTTTGATATCTCATTATTAAACTCTTTTCTTAAATCTTCTAAATCTCTTTTTAAACTTTCAGCATCCATAGTTTGCTCCCCCTTATTTTAATCATTTGTTTATTTAACAAACTTCATTTTAATTATATCATTAAACCAATAGCTTTGCAAACTCTCTAAAATTTAACAATTACTATAAAAGTAATTTGCTTTAATATTTATCCAAAAATGCCTCTTTTCTTTAAAGGGGGCTGTTCATTCATTGTTTTAGCAAGCTCTAAAAGTAAACTTCTTTGCTCAGAAGTAAGTCTTTTTGGAACTTGAACAACAACTGTAAATACAAAATCACCTCTCCAGTTTCCATTTAAACTTTTAAATCCTTTATTCTTAATCGAAAATTTAGTATTTGTAGCAGTTCCCTCTGGAATACTATATTTTTCTTTTGTTCCATCAACCATTGGAATTTCAATTTCTCCACCCAAAGTAGCTGTTGTAAATGTAATTGGAATTTCACAAAGAACATGTTCTGCTCTTCTTGAATATAATCCATCTTTTTTTACTCTAACTACTATGTATAAATCTCCATTTGGTCCACCATTTTTTCCAGGCTCTCCCTCATTTTTCAAAATTATTGGTTGACCATCATCAATTCCTTCAGGAATTCTAATTTTAAGCTTTTTAGCTTTTTTAACAATCCCTTTGCCTCTACAAGTTGGGCATGGATTTGAAATAATGCTTCCAGTTCCACCACAATTAGAACAAGTTCTTTGTGTAGCAACTTGACCAAATAGTGTTGAAGATACTTGCCTTATAGTTCCTTTTCCACCACAAACTGTACATTTTGTAGGAGATGTTCCTTTACTACAACCATTACCTTTACAGTCTGGGCAAATTTCATTTCTATTAATCGAAATTTCTTTCTCAACACCAGTATATGATTCTTTAAAAGTAATGTCTATTGCAACTTTTAAATCAGCTCCTTTTTCAGCTGTGTTTCTAGTTCTTGAGCTTCCCCCTCTTCCTCCACCAAAGAATGAAGAAAAAATATCTCCTAAATCACTAAAATCGCTAAACCCACTAAATCCATCGAAGCCAGAGCCATACGAATAGTATCCTCCACCATTTGCTCCACCCATATTTGGACCATCAAAACCATAAGTATCATACAATTTTCTTTTTTGTTTGTCAGACAAAGTTTCGTATGCCTCATTAACTTCTTTAAATTTGCTTTCTGCTTCTTCTTTGTTGTCAGGATTGGCATCAGGATGATATTTTTTGGCTAGTTTTCTATATGCCTTTTTTAGTTCGTCATCGGTAGCAGTCTTTGAAACACCTAAAACCTCATAATAATCTCTTTTACCTGCCATCTAATTTCCCTTCTTAAAATTATTTATTATCACCATCATCTTCTACTTTATAATCTGCATTATAAACATTTCCGTTTTCATCAGTAGCTGTTCCATTACTATCAGTAGTAGCCCCTGTAGCTCCTTGAGCAGCTTTTTGTCCAGCATATAATTTCTCAGATAAAGCATAAAATACTTTTGTTAATTTATCTGTAGCATCTTTAATAGTTTCTGTATCATTTGTTTCTAAAGCTTTTTTAGTATTTGCAATTTCTTCTTCAACTTTAGATTTTTCTTCTGCGCTTACTTTATCACCTAATTCTTCTAAAGTTTTTTCACTATTATATACTAAACTTTCAGCATTATTTTTAACTTCAATTTCTTCCTTCTTCTTCTTATCTTCTTGACTATGAAGTTCAGCATCTTTAATTGCTTGATTAATATCTTCTTCAGAAAGATTTGTTGATGCTGTAATAACAACTTTTTGCTCATTTCCTGTAGCTTGATCTTTAGCTGAAACGTGAACAATTCCGTTTGCATCTATATCAAATGTAACTTCAATTTGAGGAACACCACGAGGAGCAGCTGGAATTCCAGTTAAATGGAATCTTCCTAATGTTTTATTGTATGCAGCCATCTCTCTTTCACCTTGTAAAACGTGAACTTCAACTGCAGTTTGACCATCGGCAGCTGTAGAGAACACTTGTGATTTCTTAGTTGGAATAGTTGTGTTTCTTTCAATTAATTTTGTAAATACACCACCATAAGTTTCAATACCAAGTGATAATGGAGTTACATCTAACAATACTAAATCTTTAACATCTCCTGATAATACACCACCTTGAATTGCAGCACCAATAGCAACACATTCATCTGGATTTATTCCTTTATCTGGCTCTTTACCAGTAATTCTTTTAACAACTTCTTGAACAGCTGGAACCCTAGTAGAACCACCAACTAATAATACTTTTGCTAAATCATTTGATGTAATTCCAGCATCAGCTAATGCTTTATTAACTGGTTCAGCAGTTGATTCAACTAAATCATGAATTAATTCCTCAAATTTTGCTCTTGTTAATGTAATATCTAAGTTTTTAGCGCCACTACTATCAGCAGTAATAAATGGGATATTAATTTCAGTTTGTTGCATTCCTGATAATTCAATTTTAGCTTTTTCAGCTTGCTCTTTAATTCTTTGCATAGCTGTTTTATCATTTCTTAAATCAATTCCATCTGATTTTTTAAATTCCTCAACAACATAATCAATAATTCTGTTATCAAAATCATCACCACCAAGATGTGTATTACCATTTGTAGCTAAAACTTCAAATACTCCATCACCAATATCTAGTATAGAAACATCAAATGTTCCACCACCAAGGTCATATATCATAATTTTTTCATCTTGAGCTTCTTTATCCATACCAAAAGCAAGAGCGGCAGCAGTAGGCTCATTTATAATTCTTAAAACTTCTAGACCTGCAATTTTACCAGCATCTTTTGTAGCCTGTCTTTGACTATCATTGAAATATGCTGGAACAGTAATAACAGCCTGTGTTACAGGACTTCCTAAATAACTTTCTGCATCTGCTTTTAATTTTTGTAATATCATTGCTGAAATTTCTTGTGGAGAAAATTCATCTCCATCAACTTTTACTTTTTCAGCAGTTCCCATTTTTCTTTTAATAGAAATAATTGTATTTTCTGGATTTGCAACTGCTTGACGTTTTGCAATTTGTCCTACTAATCTTTCTCCATTTTTTGAAAATGCAACAACAGATGGAGTAGTTCTACTTCCTTCTGCATTTGGTATTACAACTGGTTCTCCACCTTCTAAAACTGATACACATGAATTTGTTGTTCCTAAATCAATTCCTATTATTTTACTCATTTCTTTTTACCTCTTTCCGTTTTGATGAGAATTTCATTTATCTGCGTTACTGCTCAATCAATTTCAAATCAACGTACCTTTGTACGCCTCATTGAATATTGCTTTCGTATGCCTTACTAAATAAAAATTCTCATCAAAACTTTTTTAATTTTATTTTTAATTTTTTGATTTTTTATAGAAGCAAGCAATACTAGGCACGTGAGCAATTTATCGAGGAGACAGTACAAAGGTACGGCGACGAAAAAATTGCGAAACGTAACAATGTAATGCGAAGCTTATAGGAAAAATCAATTTGCTACAACTACCATTGCATGACGAACCACCTTTGTTCCAATTTTGTAGCCTTTTCTATATTCTTGAACAATTTCATTTGAACCTTTTTCTGAATCTTCAATATGGCTAACAGCCTCATGAAGTTCTGGGTCAAATTGTTGCCCTACTGTTTCAATTTCTTCCATTCCAAATTTCTTCAAAACATCTGACAACTGTCTTAATATGAGTTTTATTCCTTCTTGATATGAGTTATTTTCAATTTTAACTTCTACTGCTTTCTCTAAATTGTCAACAACAGGTAAAATTGATGTAACTACATCTGCAGTAATTTCAACTCTTTTACTTAAACTTTCTTTTTGTGTTCTTTTTTTATAATTTTCAAATTCAGCAAAAAGACGTTTATATCTATCATTTAACTCTTCTAATTCATTAGAATTTGTAGATTCTGATTTTGTTTTATTTTCTTCTTGCTTTACTTCATTTTTTATATCTTGTTTTTCCTCTTGTTCATTTGTTTCTTTCTTTTCTTCTAGTTCTTCATTTGTTTTATTTGCTTCGTCCATTATTTCCCTCCTCTCATTATTCTATAAATTCTATGAATAGTTTTTACCTTTTTTGAAATCATCATTTAATTTTTTACTAATATATTTCATTACAGCAATTACTTTAGAATAATCCATTCTAGTTGGACCAATTATTCCAATTGTTCCAATATCTTTTCCTTCAATTAAATGATTAAAAGTAATTAAACTAAAATTTTTAAGTTCTTCTTTTTCTGATTCAGCACCAATATAGACATTTATATCTTGCTCAATTTCTGAATCAGTATTCATTACATCTGATACTACTTTTTTATTATTTAAAACATTCAAAAATTCTTTTGCAATATCTGTATTCTGAAATTCTGGCATATCTACAACTTTATTTGTTCCTTCCAAATACATCTTTCCGCCAGTTTCTTTCAAAAGTTTATTTATTTCTTTTATTATTTTTTTAATTATCTCAATTCCAGTTTTCATTTCAGCTGTGATAAATTCTTCTATTGGAATATTTATTTCATCAAGAGATTTTCCAAGCAATTTATTTTTGAATATTACTCCTAAATCATCAATTTGCTCTTGTGTAATATTTTCATCAAACTTAATAATTGACTCTCTAATTATTCCAGAATCAGTAAGAACTACAGCCATCATAAGTCTGGCGCCTAATAAAATAAACTTTATATCAACAATTACATGTTTATTAACCTGTGGTCCAATTGCTACTGTAGTATAATGTGTTACTTCAGATAAAGTAGATGTAGCAATTTTTGTTAACTCTTCTAAATCATTTACCTTTTGTTCTAATTTCTCTTTAATATAAGCAATTTCAGCTCTTGAAAGAGTATCTTCTCTAAGAAGTTCATCAACATAATATCTATATCCTTTTTGAGAAGGAATTCTACCACTTGATGTATGAGTTTTTTCTAAAAATCCTATTTTTTCAAGCTCTGCCATATCATTTCTAATTGTAGCACTACTACAATTTAGATAGTCTTTTTCTAATAAACTTCCAGAACTAACTGGTTCAGCAGTTTGAATATATTCATCTACTATAGCGCCAAGAATTTTTTTCTTTCTTTCATCTAATTTCATATTTTTACATTCCTTTTTATTTTTACAAAATAAAATTAGCAATCCTAATCTTGGACTGCTAATATATTATAACTTTTTATTTACTTTGTCAAGAGCTTTATTAAAAAATCTTTATTGTTTAAAAATCTTTTCAATTTTCTCTTCTAACTTTACATTTTTATTTTTTAAATCTTTTGAAATAAATTTTAATTTTTCAATATCATCAGTATCTACATTGACTAGCTTTCCTTCATAAGTAATACTTCCAAACTTATCTTCTCTCATCTGTCGTTCTCCCTATATAAACTTTAATTTCTTTCACCATGATCTTTATTCTTTTTTCCAAATACTTCCTTATATTTTCCTATATCTTTATCTCTAGCATTTTTAAGTTCTGGTAATAAAATTTCTCTTGCTCTCTCCATAACATCTTTAGACTGTTCATCACCATGATTTATAGTCTTACTAAGTCCAGCTTTTTCTAATATATCAACTTTCCTTCTAGCAACTTTTAGAGCCATTTCTCTTTTTCTTCTAGCATCTCTATCAAATTTTTTTTCACCATTTTTTTCCATTTGGTCATAGCCAAAAATAATACCCTTTATTGTATCAAGTTGACTTCTTATTTGTGAAGAAAGTAATAATTTATAGGTAATATTAATTTCTTCAGAAATTTCTTCTGTCGTTTGATAATCATAATAATCCATATAAATATCAGTTTTAAATTTGTCTAAATCTTCGTCTGTTACAATTTGGCTATTATCTTTTATAAATTTTAATAGTTTATATGATTTAGAATTTTTATCTTTTAGTTCTTCAATATCTTTTCCATCTTCCAAAAATCCATCTTGCAAAACTTTTCCTAAATCTAATAATTCTTCATTTGACATAGTATTAAGTCTTTTAATTTCAGTACCTTTTGAAATTGCATCTGCAACATTTTGATATTTAGGATTAATTTGACCATTTTTATCAAATATTACATCTTGAAATATAGAACGTTTTGGTAAAACTAATTTTCCATTTTCATCAATTTTTGAATCTAAAAGAACATATTGAATTTCTTCATCTATTTCTTCTTTTGACATATCTTTAAAGTTAGCCTTAGCAAATTTTATTAATTCAGTTTCAAAACTATCAGCTTTAAATGTTTGTGAAACATTGTTTCTCATATTTTTCAAAATTTCAGTTTTTTTATTATTTAATTCTATAGTCAAATCATTTAATTTCTTTTCATCACTAGCAGACTTTTTAACTTTACGATAAATTTTATCAATATCAGTAGAAACTATCCTTTTATCCATTTCATCACTAGTAATATCTCTAGCTTTTCTTAAATCACTAATTAAATCATCTAATTTAACACTAGCTTCATTAACTTTTTCTCTATGGTCAGCTAAAATTTCAGGTGGAACTTCTCCAGGAGCATTTAAAATTTTAGAAGTTAATCTAAAATATGTATCTTTTAAAGTTCTCTTTATACCACCACTTTCCTCTTTCTTATCTTCTTTAGCTCTACTTGTTTTATGTTCAGGTTTTTCAAGGCTCTTTTTAGCTTCTTTTATTGGCATAATTTCAACAGGACTATATTTTTTCCCGTATTTTTTTCCATATTTTTTTCTATTTTCTATTAATCTTTTTTGCCTTCTTGCTTCCTCTCCCTTTCTAACCTCCTCTTCAACAGAGACATATTCAAGCCCAATTCTTCGATAAAGCTCTCTTTTTTCTACTTCACTACTTATTCCCCTAGAAGTTGAGCCTCTAATTCTACTATTACTCGTTTGTCTCCATCCCAGTCCTAGCCCTAATCCTAATATAATATTTTCCAAACATTCATTAGCTATATAAGCATTTTCAGTATAGTATTTTGAAATTACTGATGAAATCTCACTTTTATCTTGAGTATTTGAATATTTAACAATTGCATTTATAAACTCATTTTTAAAGTCATCCCAATAATCTTCTCTATCAATAGCATCTTTTAATTTTTTTGTTAAATCTTTATCAAAGTCTAAATAGTTTTTAACACCTTGTTTATTTACTGCCATTTTTTCCTCCTATCCGGACATTCTCAAGTCCATTTTCATCAAATCTTCTCATTTCTATAATATCTGCTACAAATTCAACTGTATCATTTCTCATTTGTTCAACTAATTCATAAGAGTCTATATTATTAACAATTTTATTATATTGCTTTAATATCTCTAAATACTTCTTTCCACCATTAAAAAGATTAGAAAGTTTACTAGCAATTCTTTGAAAAATATTTTGTTCATTTACAAGTTTTAATGACTTTGACACTATAGTAAATTCATCATTTATCATTTTCTCAAATTTTTTTCTATTATCTTCAAACTTTACTTCACACTTATTTATTATCTCTTTGCAAATCTCATTTTTCTTTATAATTTCAGCTTTCAAATCATTAATTTGCAAATTGGGATTTTTTTCACTATTATTAATAAGGTTTTGAAAATCAATTATAGCCTCTCTTCTATTTATTTTAGCTTCTTGACTTTCATTTTGAATATTAACATATTGACAGTAAAATTCATCATATACCATGTGTAATTTTTGTTTAAAATGAGTAATAATTAATTCCACATCATCAAAATAATTGTCCTGCTTTTGTCCGCAATATTTAGCTTCTACTTTTAATATATTATACAAATATTCAACTTTTTCATTTATCATCTGTCGGCTATTTCTTATAAAAAGTGATGCATCAATTTTTGCTATTTTAGTTTCATTATCAGAAATTTCATTCATAGCTTTTAAAAGTTCTTCGCTCACTTGCTCACTCATATTCTTTCCTCCTGACATAATAACATACTAATACTTCTTATATTATACAATAAAATGGAAAAATAATCTAGGTTTTTTAGACAAATTCTTCAAAAATTAGATTTGCTAAGTCAAGTCCCTTTCTTGTCATTCTAATATTATCTAAATCAACTTCTATCAAACCTTCATCAACCAGTTTTGAAATTTCAAATCTAAAATAAAATAATGGATTTATTTCAAATTTTCTCTCAAATTCACTAATAGATACTCCTTCTATTTTTCTAAGCCCAAGTAACATATATTCTTTCTTCTCTTCCTCTTCAGTCTGAATTTCATTTATAATAACATTTTCTTTTTGATTTTCCATATATTTATTTAAATCAGTTGTATTTGAAAATCTTTTTTTATCAAAATATGAATGAGCAGCTAATCCAAAACCTAGATATTCATTCTGTTTCCAGCAATTCATATTATGTTTTGATTCAAATCCTTTTTCAGCAAAATTAGAAATTTCATATTGAATATATCCATTTCTCTCTAACGTTTTTTTAGCTAAATCATACATTTGTCTTTCTTCTTCATCTGTTGGAAGAGTATATAAACCAATTCTTACTTCTTTTTCAAGAATAGTATTTTCTTCTAAAATTAATGAATATAGTGAAATATGATTTGGCTTTAAAAATATAACTTTATTTAAAGAATCTGTTAAATCATTCATTACTTGAGTTGGAAGCCCTAACATTAAATCGACATTTATATTTTTAAAACCAACATTTCTTGCCATTTTTAGACATTCTGAAAATTCATCATAATCATGAATTCTTCCAATTAATCTCAAAAGTCTTTTTTCTGATGATTGAAGTCCAATGCTAATTCTATTAAAACCATTTTTAAAATACGTATCTAGTTTTTCTCTAGTTACAGTTCCAGGATTAACTTCAATTGTAATTTCACTATCTTTTTCAACCTTAAATTTACTCTTAATTTTATTTAAAACTTTTACAATTAAATCCTCTGAAATTATAGATGGAGTTCCACCACCAAAATAAATTGTATTTACTATAAATCCACTTTTATCACAGGTTTCAATTTCATTTAATACTGAATTTATATAACTTGCTTGAAGCCCTAACTTATCATCAAAAGAAACAAAATCGCAATATTTACATTTTCGTTTACAAAAAGGAATATGAACATAAATTCCAATTTTTTTCACTATTTTCCACCTCTTATTTCTTCAGCTAAAATTTGAATTTTTTTAAGTCTATGATTTATTCCAGATTTTCCAATAGGCTCTGAAAGCATTTCTCCTAGTTCTTTTAATGAACTTTCAGGATGCTCTAAACGAAGAATAGCAACTTCTCTTACTTCTGGTTGTAATTCTTCAAATTTATTCATTTTTTGTAAAAACTTTATATCTTCAATTTGACTAACCGCTGCATCCACCGTTTTAGTAAGATTTGCTGTTTCACAATTTACAATTCTATTTACATTATTTTTCATTTCTTTAAAAACACGAATATCCTCTAATTTCAAAACAGCCTTATTTGCACCAATACAAGCTAAAAAGCTTGAAACTTGGTCTGCTTCTTTTATATATAACATATATTTATCTTTATATTTTATAATTTTAAAAACAATTCCATAATCTTTAGCAAGATTTGAAATATATTCAGCATTTTTCTTATCGCCAAAAATAATCTCTAAATGATAGCTTTTCTCAGGGTCTGTACAAGAGCCAGCTCCTAAGAAACTTCCCCTTAATATAGTTTTTTTGATTTCATCTTTAGGATTTGCCAAAAATCCATCAAAAATATTTTGTACATCTCTATTTGATATTCTAGCTACAAAACACTTACCTCTAGTCTCAGGTTCATATTCAATTTTTAAACTAAATAAAATTTTAAAAAATCTTTCAATATTATAGTCGTTTTCAGTAACAAACTCTACAAAGTTTCCATTGCTTACAGTATTTCCGAGTTAAAATGTATCCTAAAAACTCTGATTTCAAATATTCCTCATTTTTCCAATTATTAAAACTACTTAATTCTTCTTTAACATCATAAGAATATGACATTTTTCCTCCTAAACACTTGCAATTATGACCCTATCATTTCCACTAAAATCTTGCAAGCAAATTACATTTTTAAAATTATTTTTCTCTAAAATTTCTTGAACATTTTGTTTTTGATTATATCCTATTTCTAAAAATAACATTCCGTTCAAGTGTTAAATATTTTTTTGCGTTTTTAGCTATTTTTCTATAAAATTCTAATCCATCTTTTCCACCATCTAAAGCTAAATGAGGCTCACTTTGAACATCTAAACTAAGTTCATTTATAACATCTGTTTCAATATATGGTGGATTTGATACAATAATATCAAACTTATCATCTATATTTTCAAATAAATCTGACTCAATTAATTTCACATTTGCTTTATTTTTTTGACAGTTTATTTTTGCAACTTCTAAAGCTTCATGGCTTATGTCTGAAGCAAAGATTTTAATATTATCATTTTGATTTTTAGAAATACTAATCGCAATTGCACCACTTCCTGTGCATAAATCTAAAACTTTTGGACTATTTATTCTACTTTTTTCATAAATCTCAAACAATTTTGAAAATTGTTTTCCACAATTATGCTCTAAATATTTAATTACTGCTTGAACTAAAATCTCTGTATCAGGTTGAGGAATCAAAACATTTTTATTTACAAAAAAATCAAGTCCCATAAACTCTTGATTTCCTGTAATATATTGAAGTGGTTCACCCATAATTAATCTATCTAAAAGAGAAAAATATTCAATTTGTTTCTCAATATCAATTTCTTCATTGTCATTTATAATCAAATACTCTTTTGGTTTTCCTAATAAAAAACTTAAAAGACATCTTGCCTTCAAATTACAATCTTCAACATTTCTTTCTTTTAAAACATAAATTCCATCTTTTAAAACTTCACTTAATTTCATATTTTTCTCCCAAAAATCAACAATTAAATTGTATCATACTTTACATAAAAAATCAAGAATTGCAAATAAAAAGCCCCACGTTTAAGCCGTTCTTAGATGAATTTTTAATGGACCTGTACTCACACAGGTGGGTGCCTTCCTAAATGCTCATGGGTTTCTTACAATTCAAGCGGTAAGCATACACGCCACATTCAGAGCTCGGGCTCCCTTATCCATAACTTGTAGGTTCTAAAAATTCAAGTGGTAACGCACTACGCAGGGAAAATTAATAACTATTTAATTATTTGTTATTATTATATTATCACAAAAAAACCAATATTTCAAATTTAAAATTTTCCAAATTCTCTAATAAACTCACACTAAAATATATTATTTATGAGTATACTTTGGTTTTCAAACTATTTCTAATTTGATTTTTGCTCTTATTTATGATTTATTAAAAGTTAGGGACATATTTTTCTTCATTGTCTTCTAAATATTGTATGTATCCATTTTGTAATCCTAAATTATATACAAAATCTTCAATATCATTAAACTCTTCTTCTGTAAGTTTTCTATTTATTTCTGGAATTTCCTCAGCCTTATAACATGGAAAATATTGAGCCATAACGCTTACATATATATTCTTTCCAAAACTATTTTTAATAAGTTTTAAAACTTGTTTACTATTTTGAATATGGTTTGGTAATACTAAATGTCTTATAATTACTCCTTTTTCTATTATTCCATCTTCATCATAAATATTCTTTGGATGCTGTCTTAACATTTCTTTAATAGCTTGTAAAGCTACTTCTTTATAGTTTTTTGAATTTGATAATTTTTCCCCTAAATCATTATAATAATATTTAAAATCTGGCAAATAAACATCAATATAACCTTCTAATAATTTTAAAGCTTCTATACTTTCATAACCACTAGAATTATAAACAATTGGTATTTTTAAACCACTTGTTTTAGCAATTTTTATTGCTTCTATAATTTGAGGAATATACATAAATCCTGTTACTAAATTTATATTATTTGCACCTTCGTTTTCGAGCCAAATCATCTTGTCAGCTAATTCTTGAGTAGAAATTTCTTCACCTTTCCCTTCCCAACTTATTTTATAATTTTGGCAAAACTTACATCTCAAATTACAACCAGAAAAAAATATAGTTCCAGAACCTGATATCCCACTTATACAAGGTTCTTCATAATAATGAAGCCCAACTCTTGCCACTTTAATCTTTATACCAGTTGCTTTACAAAAACCAATTTCTCCTTTTAACCTATTTACTTTACAATTTCTTGGACATAATCTACAATTTTCTAAAATTTCCATAAATTTATTTTAGCAAATTTTTCTTGATATATCAATAACTATATGTTAAAATAAAAGTTGTAAATTTATATTTTAAGGAGATTCAAATGAAAAGAAAAATCTTAACAATAATTTTAAGTATTTTATTAGTTTTTTTAATATGTACAACAATTTATAAATTAAAATTTCCTAGAAAAAAAGAGACTTCTAAAAATGAAACTAATAGAAATTTTATTATGAGCGAAAATTCAAATATAAACACTAATGGAGAAAACACAGTAGTTTACGTTGGAACATCAGACTCAAATGGAGATAATTATATATTAGTCAGTTTCAAATTAAACAAAAATACTTCAAAAGAAGAACAAGCAAAATCTTTAATTTCAAAAATATCAGAATCTTTAGGTTATAAAATTGATATAAATTTAATAGAAATAGATGAAAATAAAATTAAAGTTGACTTTGCAAAAACTGCAGCTCCATTTGATATGGAAAACAGTTTTTTAGATAATGTACAACCAAAATTTTATCCATCAGCTGATTTTATAATGCCAAAAGCAATTTTTGATTCAATAAATAGAACCTTTAAATCATATTTTGGAGAAAATTCTGAAACTTATTTTTCAGTCGATTCAGAAAATATAATTATTGAAAATGAAATTTTACCAATTTCAATTGATATGACAAAACCATATTAAAAGCCTAATAAAACTGTATTTTAAATTATCAAAAGAAAAAAGATTAAGTGTATTGACAAATTCCATATTATCATATAAAATAATTTTTAAATAGGAGGATTTAAAAAGTTCTCTGAAGCTATGCAAAAAGGCTGAAGTTTTCTGCGTTAACTTCAGCCTTTTATAATATAAGTAAATAAAAAGCCTCAAGTAAAAACACTTGAGGTTTTAATTTTAAAAATACAATTTTACTTCTATTCCATCTTTTACAAGCTTTTTAAAAAGTTCAGCATCATCATGAGTTCCAACAATATCACCATAATGTGTTGGAATTGCAATTTTTGGCTCTATTGTATTTATAAGTGAAGCAGCTTCTTTTGCATTCATCGTAAATCTTCCACCAATTGGAACAAATGCTACATCACATGAAACTGATTTTGCATCTAAAGTTAAATCAGTATCACCAGCAATATAATAACTAACTCCATCAATTTTTACATTATATCCAACCCAACCATTTTCTTTGGGATGATATTGTTTTTCTATGTTATATGAAGGAATTGTTGTGAAATGAATTCCTAAAATTTCATAAGACTTATTTGGTTCAACAATTTTTATTTTTTCCTCGCCAAACCCAAGTTTCATAACATTTACATAACTATCTTCTGTTCCAACAAAAATTGTTCTTTCGTTTTTCACTTTCAAAATATCTTCCTCTGAAAAATGGTCATAATGTGTATGAGTACAAAAAATAATATCTGCATCATGAACTTCATTCTCAATTTTGTATGGATCAAAATACATAACAAGATGCTTATAAAATCTTATACTACTATGTCTTAATACTTCAATTCCTGATAACATATAAATCCCCCTCTAACATATTTTATCTTTTCTTTCTACGATAATTCCAAACTATAATTCCTACAAGTATAATTAATACTGGTATTCCAAATATAATTACTTTTACAATTCTATCTTCTGATTCTGTGTTTTGGAAAGACAACACATTTGTAGCTTTTCTTATTGTTAATAAATTATCCTCTTCTGCTAATTCTGCAAATGTATTTAAAATTAAATTTGCATTTCCAGCATTTTCCATAACATTAATTTGTATCAATGAGTTTCTATATACATCTGTAAAGAATGTTGTATTTCCATATACAACAAGTTTTGATTCTATAGTATTTTCGCCATTTGTAACTTTTCTAGTAAGTTCAGAACCTATTGTGTATGTTGAAGTTTCAAGTCCTTCAATATCTTTACTTGTAACTCCATTTTGATAATTCTCAATATTATAGCAACTTGAAGATGTTGTTACAATTTCAGAAGAATCAACAGTTACATTTTCTTCTGTAACATCATTTATTGTTAATCCTTGTGACCAAGGCATAATTATAGTTTGTTCACTTCTAGAATCACTAAATTTTGATGTTATTGGATTTGATGAAGAATATCCTGGTATTAAAACATAATTAAGATTTGGAGCGTTTCTTGAAGCCAAATACCTATTTGAATCTCCTTCATATAAAAGCCCTTTATTAATCTTTACTCCATATAAATCTAAAACTTTTTGCAAGTTTGTAAACTCACCGTCTTCTGGAGTTAAAGCGCAAACAAGTAAATTTCCTCCGTTATTTGCATAAGTTTTAATCATTTCAGCTTGCTCTTCAGAAATATCGCTTTCTGGAGCTAAAATTGCTAAAATATCACAATCAGAAGGAATTTCCGTTATTGTTAACAAATTTAAGTCTTCTGCTTCATAAACTTGATATTCTAGATATGATGTTAATGAACTTACATTATCTCTACCATATTCACCATTTCCTGTAGCAAAATAAACTTTAACAGGATCATCTGTTGATACTTTTATAATAGCATTTGTAATAGATTCTTCAGCAAGACTTACTTCATCTCCATCTGAAGAATAATCTGAAAATTCAAGTTCAGGATAAATGATTTTATCTTTTTCGCCACAAGTAACTATTAATGCAGAATAAGTTCCTAATCCATATTTTGATACAAGATCATAATTTGTACTTTCATTAATTATTTCATTTTTTATATTTTTATTAAATGCATTGTATTGTTGCAAAAATTGAATTAAATCATCACTTTCAGTAAATCCATAAACATAAATCATTACTTCTTTATCTAAACTTTTTAATTGGTCTTTTGATGTATCTGTAAGTGAATATAATTTATTTTTAGTAACATCAATTTGAGCTAAATTTTTACTATCAGCCCATATATTTATTCCAACAATAATTGCTACTAAAAGTACTACTAAAATTAATGTATGAAACCTATTTGCAAGTAACTTTTTTCTAAATTTTAATGAAACTTTTTCTCGAAAACTTGCTTTTTTATAGCTTTCAGTTTCTTCTAATTCAGGCTCTATCTCATCTAAAGATGTTTCTCCTTTAACTTCTTCTATAACCTCTTCATTTACATCTTCTTGTTTGATAATTTCTTCTTTTTCTAAATTTTTCTTTTTCTTACTCACTTCTCAATTCACCTCCTATTTAGCACTCTTTCTTCTTTGTAATACAATAACAGTAAGAAGAATGAAAAGTACTGAAAATGAAACAAATCTAACAACTTCATCTAATGCAATTACACCTTCTGGGAAGTGGTCAAACATATACATTAATGAAAAGTTATAAAAACTTTGTGAAACACCTGGTAAAAACCACATTAAAATAAATACACCTATTGTTAATACAGATGCTACTATTTGATTTTCTGTAATACTTGAAGCAAACATACCAAAAGATACATAAGCTGAACATAATAAGAAAAATCCAAGCATTGTACAAAGAGCAACTCTAATATCTGGAGCACCAAAATGTTGCAAAATTAAGAAATGTATAAAAGTTCCTAAAATTGTTACTAAAACAACTATCATTGCTGCAAAAAATTTTCCCATAACAACTGAAAATAAACTTTTTGGAGCAGTAAGTAATAATTGTTCAGTTCCATTTTTTCTCTCTTCTGAAAACATTCTCATCGTTAATACTGGTATTAAAAATGTCATTATTGTTGATGCATCATAAAACGCATATTCAAAATAGGCTACGCCACTTGAAAATATTGAATTATAAAATAATATACTAAACATTAATAAAAATAGCCCAATAAAGATATATCCTATTGGAGATAATAAATAACTTTTTAACTCTTTTTTTACAACTGCAAACATTATTCTTCTCCTCCTTCGTTTCCTGACTTTTTATCCTTATCTTTCTTTTTCTCTTGTTTTTCCAATTTTTTCTGCTCTTTTAATTCTTCTTTTTTTTCTTTTACAAATTCTTTTCTCTCTTTTTTCTCTTGCTTTTCATCACGTAGCTCTTGAAGTTCTCTTTCATATTGAATTTTGTTTATTTCTTCATTTGAATATTCTTGTCTATTATCAATTAATTGAATGAATGCATCTTCAAGACTTGCTTCTTCTTTACTAATTCCAAGATTTAAAATATTATTTTCTGCACATTTAATAGCAAAGTTCTTTCTAAAATCTTTATCGTCTAATAATTTCTCTTTCAATTCAAGTTGATAAACAAAAGTATTATCTTCATTTTCTTTAATTTTTTCTATATTTTTAATCTGTTCATCATTTTCAAAAACTTCTTTAAATTTATTTTCTGTATCTTCAATAGTTACAATATAAACTTGTTTTGTTTCAACACTCTTTTCAAGATTTTCAGGAGTATCAACAGCTATAATTTCACCTTTATCAATTATTATAACTTTTTCGCAAATTTGACTAACTTCAGTTAAAATATGTGAGCTTAAAATAACTGTATGTTCTTTTCTAAAAGATTTAATAAGTTCTCTTATCTCTTTAACTTGTTTTGGATCTAAACCAACCGTTGGCTCGTCTAAGATTAAAATTTCTGGATCTCCAACTAGAGCTCCAGCAAGACTTACTCTTTGTTTAAAGCCCCTAGATAAATTACGAGTTAATCTATTTCTAACTTTATCAAGACCTGTTTGCATAATAGCTCTTTCAACAGATTCTTTCTTTACTTTATGTGGAACACATTTTAAATCAGCCATATATGAAATAAACTCTTTTACAGTTAAATCAGAATAAAGTGGCGTTCCTTCTGGCATATATCCAATAAGTTTTTTTACTTTCTTTGGTTTAGAATCAACATCTATTCCATTTACAATAATTTGACCACGAGTTGGCTCAATAAAGCCTGTAATCATATTCATAGTAGTAGTTTTTCCAGCGCCGTTACGGCCTAAAAAGCCTACTATTTCACCGTCTTGAACGTTAAAATTAACATTTCTAACAGCATAAACATTTCCGTATTTTTTGCTAACATTTTTAACCTCTATCAACGTTCTTTCCTCCTTTTTTTCATTTTGACAAGTATATAATATATTTTATAACTTAAACTAAACTTAAAATCTAAAAATTCCTGCTTTAATTTTTATTCCTTGTTCAGAAAACATTTTTTCATGTTCTGTTTCTATATTCTCTTCAAAAATTGATTCCTCATGTAAATCATAAGTTTTTTTAACTTCTTTAAAACCAGCTTCTTTGAAGTATTCTAAGCTTTCTTCAAAAAGCTCAATATTATCTGTTTTAAAATATATTTCTGCACCTTTTTTCAAAAAAGTTTTATAATTTTCAAGCTGTCTTACATGTGTTAATCTTCTTTTTTTATGTTTTTTTCTAGGCCATGGATTGCAAAAATTTATATAAATTCTATCAACTTTATCATCTTCTCCAAAAATGTCTAATATTCTTTCTGCATTTGCCCTAATTAATAACAAATTTGAAACTTCTTCATCTTTATAAGTAGCTTCAATATTTCTTTTTGAAACTCCAAGCATAGCTTCTATCATATCTATTGCAATAAAATTTATATTTGAATTATTTTTAGCTAGTTTTGAAATAAAAGTTCCTTTACCACACCCTATTTCTATATAAAGTGGATTTTTAGAATTTTTAAATCTATCTCTCCAAGTATTTTTATAACCTATTTCAGGATTATTTATATAAAACTTTGCCTCTTGAAGCTCTTTTTCAGCCCATTTTTTTCTTCGTATTCTCAAAAAACAACATCCTTTCTTTTAGTGAGCAGAATATGTATCACGAGCAATTTTTTCTCTTGAAATCACAACACCATTTTGTCTTACAACTCTAAAAGAGTCTACAACATAACCAGTAGAACCACCAGCAGATTTTTTTGCCATTGTCTTTATAATATTTGTTTCAATAGAAATATCATATTCATTATCTGTTTTTAAACCATATATTGAAACTGTACAATACCCATTCTCAACGCTTGCAACAATTTTTACAGGATAGTCTCTACTATTTTTAAATTTAAAATCTTGACTTCCATAAACAACTGTAGCATCATAACCGAGGTTTAGAATAAGTAGGCAAAAATGAATGATTTCTTCTTTCTGTAATCTCCATATTAGCTTTAATTGCAGCATTATAAATAGTAGTTACAACTTGGCAAATTCCACCACCAGTATCATTTACAACAGTTCCATCAGAATAAATTGCAGCATCTTTATAACCACGTGATTTTGTTCTTGGTCCAACAACAGAATTAAATGAAAATGTAGCTCCTGGAACAATTACTGTTCCATTTACTTTTGAAGCTGCAATTCTTAAATTCGTTGTTCTATTAGCATTATTTACATAAGCAGTTCTATATGTAGCAAGCAAATCAGGAAATGCATCCATCCCAAAATCTGAAACTTTTACATCTGGCTCTGTATATATTAAATCAAATCTATATTCTTCATTTGTTCCAACATTATGAACAGTATTTAAAACTTCATCAACAGAAAAATCTACTCCTGTTTCATCTACAACAAATGAATATGGATTTGTTGTATAACTAGCATTTACCATAGGCTTATATACTTCTTCACGAATAAGACCTACATCTAAACTTTCTGGATATGTAACAAATGTTGGAATAACAAAAATTTGAGACTTATAAGAAGCTTCTTGAAGTGATGAAAGCAATATATCTTTTAAATTATCTCTTTCTATTCCAACGCCATTTGAACCAGTTGTAATAACCAATTCATCATCATCTACATAATATCCGAGGTTGTTCAACCTGTTCAGGAAGTGAAACTTCTAAAAAATCTATATAATCATTTATTGCATCCTCATTGTAAACAAAAACAGGATCAATATTAATAGTATGCATCAAAAGTGAAATATAATCTTTTACATTTCCAAAGATATTCTTACTTCTAGCAATTTTATATGCCTCATCAACTGCGGAATCAATATCAAATTTTGCCTCAAACTGCTCTACTTCAGCATCAAACTCATAATTTTTAAAGGAAAATGTCACATGGTCAGAAGAATTTTCATCTATATATTTTGTCACTGCCTTTTTTGCTTGAGCCTTTGTCATTCCGAGAAACATTTACATTTTTAATAAAAATACCACTTGCAATTTTTCCATTATTTTCAAAATTAATATAAAATACTATAAATGATGAAATTACTAGCGCAAGTACTATCGCCAATAAAATTATGAAAATTAATGTAAAACTATTTTTAATTTTTTTCATAAGTTTTAAACCTCGATTAGTTTAATTTATTATCTACTACTGTGTGATCTCCATCATCAGAATCGTCTTCTGTCAGTATAAACGCAGTTGATAGAGGCCTTGAACGATGACCTTCACTTTTAGAAGATGGGTTATTTACTAAAGTATCACCAACTGTCATACAAGTAGATGTTCCTCCGTCTAGCTGAGCAGCATTAACGGCTCCATAATTTGTAAGAATTTCAATAACTTCTGATAATGTTGCACCTCTTCCTAAAAGTCTTTCTCCATCTAAAACTAGAAACAATACTTTTCCATCTGCTCTTTGACCTATAGCTGTTTTTGGACCTCTTCCCCAGCCACCATCACCTTTAATTTCAGCAGGTTCGCCATTTAAAATTAAAAATGGTCCAAATGAAACGCCATCTCTAATTCCATCTGTATTCATTTCAGAATCTAAAACTAATACATTATCTTTATTAAAACCAATAAGTCCACCAGCATCTACTACATAAGGACTTGATGTTATAACTTTTCCAAAAGAAACAGTAGTCCCCATTGGTTTTCCACCTGTTCCTTGATTATTTTTATCTTCAAACCCACCACCATTTATAGCAATTAAACTATTATTTTTTCTAGATATTTCTGACAAATATTCACCAGTATCTCCAAGTTTTGAGGTAACCGCAACTCTAATCCTAGATGGGTCATATATTACAGTTAAATATCCAGAATATTTATTACCTTTAATAGGAATAATTTTATAATCATTATTTTTGTCACTTCTCTTTAAAACTGCTTCTTCATATTCATTTGCAAAAGGACCTTTATTATCATCTACTGTAAATTTTATTTGCGAAGCATCTGTTGTTCCTACAACTTCAATTATCTTATTTCTATTCATACAATCTTTAATTGTTTCATCATCATAAAATAATTCGGCTAAATATTGATGTGTCATAGTAGTCATAGCAGTTGATATATACCAATCTCTAAAGCCATTATATGGCCCATATAATAAGATTAACCCTGATAAACAGCAAATTATTCCTATCCATAATATAAAAATTAAAAATCTTCTAAATATATATTTTTTAGGTCTTTTTTTCACGCTTGCTGAATGTTTACTACGTCTAATTTCACCATCTAATCTACTTCGTCTTCCCAATTCTTTTCCTCCGTAGTTACTTATTCCTTGTAATCTCCTTTAAGTAACTTTCCATAAATCCATTTAAATCCCCATCCATAACAGCCCCAACATTACCTGTTTCATAATTTGTTCTATGGTCTTTTACAAGTGTATATGGGCAAAAAACATAAGAACGAATCTGGCTTCCGCCAAGCAATATCTTTTTGAACTCCTTTTAAGTCCTCTATTTTTTCTTTATTTTCTTTCTCTTTTAAATCTAATAATTTTGACTTTAACATTTTCATAGCAGTTTCTTTATTTATAGTTTGTGAACGTTCAGACTGGCAAGACACAACAATTCCTGTTGGAATATGAGTAATTCTTACAGCAGAATCTGTTTTATTAATATGTTGTCCGACCAGCTCCGAGAAGATCTATATGTATCAATTCTTAAATCATCTAAATTTATATTTATTTCTATATCATCTGTAATTTCTGGCAAGACTTCAACAGAAGCAAAAGAAGTATGTCTTCTTCCACCACTATCAAATGGTGAAATTCTAACTAATCTATGAACTCCCATCTCACCTTTCAAATATCCGTAAGCGTTTTCGCCTGAAACTTCAAAAGTAACACTTTTAATTCCAGCCTCATCACCTTCTAAATAGTCAAGCTCTTTTACTGTAAATCCATTTGAACTTGCCCATTTCATATACATTCTATATAACATTTGAACCCAATCTTGAGATTCTGTTCCACCAGCTCCTGGATGTAATGTAAGAATTGCATTATTTAAATCATATTTTCCTGATAATAAAGTCTCAAGTTCTAAATTTTCAATTTTCTTACTTAAAAGACTTGTCTGATTTATTAAATCTTTTCCTAAATCTACATCAAATTCACTTTGTAATAAAGTATTCATATCTATTAGATTTTTTAAATTATTTTTTATAAAATCAAAGCTATTAGTTTTTCTCTCAATTCTTTTAATTTTTGAAAAAACTTCATTAGATTTTTCCTTATTTTCCCAAAAACCATCTTTTGATGAAATTTCACGCAATTCTTCTAATTCTTTTTTTAAATTAGAAATATTTAAAGCTTCTTCTAAACTATTTAATTTTTCAAGTAATTCTTTCAAGATTTTCAAGTTTTCTTCAAACTCTAACATACTTTCTCCTTTAAAATTATAATTTTTAATCTATCTTTTCAATGGCAATTTTTAGTTTTTTAATAGCCTTAATATGTTGTACATTATATATGATTTTGTAAAATTTATCAATATAAAATTACAATAAAATATCAATTTTGTAACAATTGTAAAAAATGACGTCAAAAAATTATGACGCCACTTTTAAAAATCTTTAATATTCTAATTTATTTAATCTCGTTTTTGAAATTGTAAATACACAAATTTTATTTGCTCCATTTTGCTTTAAAACTCTTGAAGCAGAATTTACAGTAGAACCTGTTGTTAAAATATCATCAACTAAAACAATATTTTTATTTCTTATTTCTATATTTTCTAGAAAAGAAAAAGCATTTTTTACATTATCTTCTCTTTCTTCCTCTTTTAAAGTACTTTGAACTTTTGTATTTTTACTTTTTTCTAATATTTTTATAACTTCTATTTCAAGCTTTCTTCCAAGCTCTTTTGCCAAAAGCTCTGACTGATTATATCCTCTTTTTAACTTTCTTTTATAACTCATAGGAATATATGTTATAAAGTCAAACTTTTTTAAAAATTCACAAATTTTCTCTTTTTTTAAAACTAATTCTATAAAATATTTATATAAATAAGACTTTTCATGAAATTTAAAATTATGTATTAATCTCTTTTTACTTCCTATGTAAAAAGAATCACAAATCATATAATCAAAATATTTATCATCAATCTTCTTAAAAATATATTTAGAATTTTCAAATTTTTTATAACATTCATCACAAACATATTTTCCATTTTTCCCACAATATAAACATTTTACAGGAAATATAATATCTAATAACATTTCACTTTACTTTTAGAAAATATTTTAATTACCTTCCCATAGACTATACTCGTTTAAATCTGGAAGCTTAGTCTCTTCGTCTGTTACACTGTTTTCTTTAAAATCTTCAATAATAATATCAAACTTTTCCTCTAAATCATAATTCATTGCTCTTAAAGCAACACCTGTTGTTTTATCAAATATAATTTTATAATTATTTTTAGTTGTTATTTCATAACAATTTTCATCATAATCTTTGATTTTCCACTCAAAAACTAATTTTAATTTATTTTTAAATGAGTAATCAGAAGTTAGAAATTTGTATAGTGGAAATTCAAAGAATTCATTATCATATTCTTGCAAATCTCTTTTTGTATATGAATTGTTTTTATTATCAAAGTTATAAACAAACTTACTATTAAAGTCATAATAATCAAAAACATTTTGTTTCAAAGACATTGAACCAAGTATTACATTTTTATTTCTTTTTATTCTATTTTTTACACTTTCAACTATATCTTTAATAGAATAACTATAATTATTTTTATCAACATTAATTTTCATTAAATTAATTATTTTATTTACTTTATATAGTTTTACAAAAAATAATATTAATAACATTATGAAAATAATTGATAACAAAATAAATACACTTACTATAATTCTCTTTTTCATTTTTAATTCCTTTATAATTAAAATTAGCAAGAGCCTGAGGTTTTGCCCTCAGGCTCAAAGGGAACATATCCCCTTGTTTGAGAGCGAGAGATTTTAGTTTACTTGATGTTTACTTATTGTCGACCAGCAATTACGATATTATATGGATGATGCTTATCTACTAATCCCACAGTAACTGCAAGAATGGTTCCACCAGAAACGCCCAAATTTTTAGGGCTTACACGATACCATGAACCAGTAGCATAAGCTAAATAGGAATCAGTACCTATTCCAGATACAGCAACAGTCGTTCCATATCCATCGGGATTTTTTCCAATAAAATAGAGACTGTTTAAAGTCATACCCTCAGGAACTACGATATGAAAAACAGCACCATCAGTAATCGTCTGCATATCAGCATCGACAAGTCTTCCAGTAGGGTCTTCCAGATAGGGACCATAGCTCAAGACAGAATAGAAACCGTCTTCCGTTACCTTGAAATCTACCAGCTGAGCGTTTTCGACAGACACGCTCCATTCCTCGCTGGGCTCAGCCTCATCAGCGCTCGTCCCAGTCATGACGCTCACAAGGAGCATCAAGCTAAGGACAATTACCAAAAATTTCTTCACTTAAGACATCTCCTTAATGTTTGCTCGCTCTCAAAACAAAAAGAATATGAGGTATTATATCACAAATATATTTTTTTTGCAAAAAAGTTAAAAATAATGTCGAAAACAAACAATATACTCACTAATTCTGTCTATTATATTCACTTATTTTTGGAAATTCTACAGTTTCTACTTTATTTATGGCAATATTACATGATTTTATATCATTTACATTAAGAACAAGCCCAGTTTCTTTGTCAAAAATTACTTTATCTTTTCTTTCTGTAATTATCTCAAATTTTGAATCATCATATTTTCTTATCTTCCATAAAAATATTAATTTTATCTTATTTTTAAAAGAATAGTCATCTGTTAAATAATTATATAAAGGAAAATTTAGTAAATCTTTATCAGATTCTTCAATATTATTTTCAAAATAAATTTTACTCTTTTTATCAATAATATAACACTTATCTATATCAAAATCGTAATAATAACATAAGTTAGAGTCATTAGTTGGAGTTATCAAAATTATGTTTTTATATCTATTTCTAATTAAGTCACTATCTTCTAATTTATAGTTGTTAACTTCTGAATTTTTCTTCATTAATTCAATTATCTTATTAACCCTATAAAATTTAACTATAAACAAAATGCTTAAAATTATTAAAATAAAAACAACTATTAAAATTAATAATTTTACAAATTTATTCATAGCTTCTCCTCAAAATTATAGAAATAGTTTATCTACCATAATCTCAATTAATTTTTTAACACTTAAATCAGCTATATCTTTATATCCAGTATAGTCTAATAGCCTTCTTTTATTATAGTCGTTGAAAAACATTGTACTCATCAAATAATTAATGTCACCTTTAACTGCGCTTTGTTTAACTCTATATCTTTTTGCAACTTTATTATAGCAATCTTTTAAATTAAAATCGTAAAAAGTATCTTCTTCATATATAATTTCAACTATTCTTTCAAAATATTTGTAACCTTTATAAGCTCTTTTAAAGCCTATTTTTTCTAATTCATTTGATATTACAATTTCTAACTTCATATTAAAAATAACCTCCTAATGATTAAGAGGATATTTTTAATAATTTTTGGTGCATAAATTTAATTTTTTAACAAAATTGTAATACTCTCTCTTTTTGCCAGTACTATATGTATAGATGCATTAGAACCTAAATTTTCTTCATTACACTCAAACTCAATTTCAAAAATATCTTTTTCTATCCATTCAAAATCTTTCGCATAAATTATGTTTTCAGTTTTACTTACATTTACTAAATAAATAGGATTTGTCTCTGGATATATCTCAAAGTTATCTCTATTAATTTTGTTTTCATTAAAATCAATTTTTACTTTTAGTTTGTTATTTTCAATATTATATTCTATTTCATCGATTTCTTCATTTTTATAATAAAATTCATAATTTTTACTTTCTTTATAACTATTTTTAACTAATATAGCAATTGAAATTCCAGATGAAAAGATTAATATAGCAAAGAATATTATCATAAACTTTTTAACATTATCTTTAGCAACAACTTCTTTTAACTTTTCTTTACCTCTTCTGTATATACTTCTAACAGTATTTGGATTTGTATCAAGCATTTTAGAAATTTTGTCAAAAGTTTTATGTTCTCTACAATATAATCTAAAAATTCTCTTTTCATCTTCATCTAGAACTTTAATCAATTCTTCAAAATCTCTATTATTTTCTACATTCTCAACAGCTGAAAAATCACTTTCTTCAACATAATCTTTAACCTTATCAATTAATTTTTTATCATCTTCGCTTCTTTTATAAAACTTTGCACATTCATGGTCTAAAATCTTAAATGCCCAAGCTTTAAACTTTCCTTTATCTCTTAATTGAGTATAATATTTAAGTATCAAAAATAAAGTTTCAGCAACTACATCTTCTACATTTTCTTTATTTTTCAATTTTGAATATGCTCTAGAATAAAGTAAATTATGAATTTTAGAAATCTCTTGCTCTAACTCATCTTTATCCATATAAATATACTACTTTTTTAGTCCTTTTAATCTTTCTTCAACACTATCAAGCATTTTCTTATAATTTTCAAGTTTTTCTCTTTCTTCAGCAATTTTCTTTTCAGGAGCTTTATTAACAAACCCTGGATTTGATAACATTTTTTCTCCTCTTTCTACCTCTGAAATTAACCTTTTTTTCTCATTCTCTAACCTTTGAGTTTCTTCTTTAATATCAACTAATTCCTCAAAAGGAATAAAAGCTTTTATATTATCAACAATAATTGAAACTGAATTTTCTGGAATATTTTTCTCATCTTTTTGAATTATAATTTCTTCACTAAATCCAAGTTTTCCTAAAAAGCCTTTAGACTCTTCTAATTCTTCTATATCACTATCTGTTACTAAAATTAATTTTGCTTTTTTAGAAGGATGAACATTCATTTTTGCTCTAACATTTCTAATTTCAACAATTAATTTTTTTAATTTCTCAACTAAGTTTTCTTCTTTATCAAATACAAATTTTTTCTTTATATCAGGCCATTTGCTAACTATTAAATCCTCTGTTCCAAATACAATTAAATGAGGATAAATCTCGGCTGTTAAAAATGGCATAAATGGATGCAAAAGTTTAAGTGATTGACCTAAGACATAATTTAAAACAGCTGAAACCTGAACTTTAGTAGCCTCATCATCACTATAAATTCTAGTTTTACACATTTCTATATACCAGTCACAAAATTCATTCCAAATAAAATTATAAATTTTGTCTAATGCAATACCAATATCATAATTATCAATATTTTTACTAACATCTGCTACTAATTTATCAAGCTTATTCAATATCCATTTGTCTTCTAGTTTAAACATTTTTGAATCATAAGTTTTATTTTTTTCAAAAGCTTCATAACAAAAATCTCTTACTTTTTGCTCATCAGCTAAATTACTTGAAACAAATTTTGCAGCATTCCATATTTTGTTTGCAAAATTAGAAGCTTGCTCTAATTTTTCTGGCATAAATTTAATATCATTTCCCATTGTTGTTCCTGATATTACTGAAAATCTTAAGCTATCAGCACCATATTTTTCAATAACATCTAATGGGTCAATTCCATTTCCAAGAGTTTTTGACATTTTTCTTCCTTGACTATCACGAACAATTCCATGTATTAAAACGTCTTTAAATGGCTCAATATCTGTCAATTCTAAACCTTGTGACATCATTCTTGATACCCAGAAAGTTATAATATCAAAACCTGTAACTAAAGTTTGAGTTGGATAAAATGTTTTATAATCTTCAGAATCTTTATTTGGCCAACCTAAAGTTGAAAATGGCCATAAAGCTGAACTAAACCAAGTATCTAATGTGTCTGTATCTTGCTCTAAACTTGTAGAACCACATTTTTTACATTTATCAGGACAAGTTTTTGATACATTAATTTCTCCACATTCTTTACAATAATAAGCTGGTATTCTATGTCCCCACCATAGTTGACGAGAGATACACCAATCTTGAATATTATCAAGCCAATTAAAATATTGTTTTTCATATCTCTTAGGAATAAATCTAACTTTATCATTTCTAACTGAGTCTGCTGCTCTTTTAGCTAAATCTTTCATTGAAACAAACCATTGAGTAGAAACTTTTGGTTCAATAGTATTTTTACATCTTTCACATTTTGCTACATTATGAGTATATTCTTCTGTTTCAACTAAAGCTCCTATTTTCTCTAATCTCTCAACAATTTCTTTTCTAGCTTGACCGTAAATCCATTCCTTTTAATTCTGGAACTAAATCACCCATTTTAAAATTTTCATCAAAAACTTCAACCATTTCTAAATTATGTCTTAATCCACAAGCATAATCATTAGGGTCATGACATGGTGTAATCTTTACAGCACCAGAACCAAAATCCATTTCAACAAAATCGTCTGCAATAATTGGAATTTCTTTATCCATAATTGGTAAAATGCAAGTCTTACCAACTAAATTCTTATATCTTTTATCATCTGGATGAACTGCAACAGCTGTATCTCCAAGCATTGTTTCAGGTCTTGTAGTAGCAACCTCTATGTATTCATCTTTTGTTCCTGTAATTTTGTAACGAATATGCCATAAATGTGATGGCTCTTCTTTATATTCAACTTCAGCATCTGAAATTGAAGTATTACAACTTGGACACCAATTTACCATTCTCTTTCCTTTATAAATTAAACCCTTATTATAAAGTCTAATAAATTGTTCTAAAACTGCATCACTCATTCCATCATCTAATGTAAATCTAGTTCTTTCCCAATCACAAGAACAACCTAATTTTCTTTGTTGCTCTTGAATTATTCCACCATACTTATGAGTCCATTCCCAAGCTTCATCTAAAAACTTTTCTCTTCCTAAATCTTGTTTTGTCTTTCCTTCTTCTTTGAGCTTTTGAACTACTTTCATTTCAGTTGAAATTGCAGCATGATCTGTTCCAGGAAGCCATAAAGTATTATAGCCATTCATTCTTTTATATCTAATTAAAATATCTTGAATTGTACCATCTAAAGCATGCCCCATATGAAGTTTGCCAGTAACATTTGGAGGTGGCATCATTATACAATAAGCTTCTTTGTTTTTATCCATTGAAGGTTTAAAATAGCCTTTTTTCTCCCATTCTTCATATAATTTTTCTTCAAACTCTTTTGGTAAATATTTATCTCTCATTTTTTCTTTTCCCATAAACTTCCTCCTTAATATTTTCTAAAAAACAAAAAACTTCGCCAAATAAGGGCGAAGTATAGTACGCGGTACCACCTTAATTATTTTAAATTTTATAATTTAAAATATCTCAAAACTTTTAACGCAAGTTAAACGAATAAACTTAAAGTTATTTTCAGTTTATCAGCTCCAAAGTTACTTCAATTTATCTTACTATAAGAAGCTCTCAGCAAATTACTTCTTTTCTCTTTAATAGTAGTTTTAAATCTACTCCTCTTTTTCATAGCTATTAATATTATGTTAATATAATAACACAGATATTTTTTATTGTCAATCACTATTTGGTTTTTTTGTTTAATTCTTCAGCACGTTTTTTCTGGTCATCAGGAGAAATCCAACCAAAATATGTTGGAATAAACTCTCCTGTATACTTTTCATTTTCATATTTTTTCTTATCCATAATAAAAGACTATAACTCCTTTCAAAGTTTATAGTCTTATTATTTCTAATTTGTCAAAAAATATCACTTTTTGTTATATTATTCTGACATATTTGCAATATTTCTATTTTCTCTATCTGTTTGAGTTCCATACATTACAAGAATATTATCAATTAACATCTCATAAATCATTCTAGGAACATCTATTATTGAAAAATAATTTTGTAACAAATCAAAATCCATACTGCTCTTAAAAGTTGGAGCTTCAAAAATATCACCAACATCAATTCTAAAATAAATTTTACTATCATGAATTCTAAGATTTAATGAAGTTTTAAATAAATTTCTTATTCTTACAAATTCTTCGATTACTTCTGGTGTTAAAAGTTCCATTGCATTTTGTCTAATTTCATTATTCTTTGAACCTGAAAAAACATCATAATATTTTTCAAATTCGCCTGATTCCATTTCGATTCTATTTTTATTAAACTTAGAAAATTTTGAATTTGCTTTTATCATAAAATCTGCTTTAGTTCCAGTCTTTAACTTTATTATTCCATATAATCCTAAAAAAGTTGTTACATAAGTTGTCTTAATATGTCCATCAGAATCAGTTGTTTGATGTCTTTCTTGAGTATGAACTTGAGACATTTTTAAATTAGAACCATCTTCTAATTTTCCATCTATTAAATCTTCACTAGAATATAAATCCCATCCATAATCAAATTCGCTTTCAGCATATTCATTAGATGAAACTCCACTATTAGGGTTATATTTAAAAGTCGAATTACTTTTATCTACTATTTCATTTATAATTCTTTCCTTAAAAAGACTTTTATATTTTTTGGTTACTTTTCTAATTATAATAAAACAACTTAGAATTGCAACAATTATTAATGGAAAAATAAATGAAGTTTTAGTTAAAAATTTTATTGCACCATTCTCTATATCTCCACTTCTAGCTAATTGTCTAATAATCATATTTCTTAATAAAGATATTATTAAGACAGTTAATAATGGCAAAGAAATCAGTATTATACTTTTTCTTAAAGTTTCTTTTCTTATTTTTTCCATTTCTTTACCACAACTCTGGTAAATTTCATCATATATTTCTTTAAAGTTTTTCTGCTTCATAGATATTTACCCTTCTAAATTTTTACTTTCACATTTGACTTTGCTTCTTTTTCAGCTTCAAAGAAATTTTCATCTTTTGCTCCAATAATTCCTGCGATTATATTTGATGGAAAACTTTGAATTTTTGTATTATACATAGTAACATCACTATTATACAAACGTCTTGCAGCAGATAAACTATTTTCAGTTCTTTCTAATTGAGCTTGTAATTCCATAAATTGGCTATTTGCCCTTAAATTTGGATATTTTTCAGCTAAAAGTAAAACTTCAGCAAATTTAGCATTTACATTTTCACCAACTTTTAAATTTTTATTTGAAAGATACTCTGTTCTTGCTTCTGTAACTTCTTTTAAAGCTTTTTCTTCATGTTCACAATAACCTTTTACACATTCAACTAAATTTGGAATTAAGTCAAATCTCTTTGTTAAAGCGACATCAATTCCACTTCTAGATTGCTTTACCTTGTTTTGCAAAATTTTTATTGAATTATATTCTAAAATAATTATTACCAAAATAATTATAATAATACCTATTATTAATACCATCTCAAACCTCCTAAAAAAAAATGAGGCAGTTTTATCCACCTCATCATAAGTAAAATTAAATTTAAATAATTCCAAAAGTTGTTATAATCAAAGCAACTGTAGTCAAAGTTCCCATCATAATTAAAGGGATAGTCCATAATTTTACAAGTGGAATATGTTTACTAAATTTAAAGTAATTTTTTCCATCCCTTTCTAATGAATTTTTCAAAATTGCATCCATTATAAAAATAAATAATACCGCACACATTGTAAATGGATAATAATTAGTTCCTGTTAAATAAACTATTATAAATATCAGTTGAAATGGTAAAACGCAACTAAATAAATCATACCATAAAAATAAATTTCTTACATCTTTCCTAGAAACTCCATCATTAGATGATGCAACATTTTCAAATAAATCACTTGATTCTGCCATAAAAATTCCCCTTTTTTCATTTGTTATAAATATATAATTATTATACATTTAATATATTTTTTTATCAATAGTATTTATATAAAATTTTAGTTAAATTTTGATTACAATTAATTCATTTGAACAGAATCTATTATAGTATTTATATCATCAATATTATGATTTTTCATAAAATCTTCAACTTCACTAATAATTCTAGTTGAAGCAGTTGGATCGACTAAATTTGCTGAACCAACTGAAACACAAGTTGCCCCTACCATCATAAATTCAATAACATCTTCTCCTGTCATTATTCCGCCAAGTCCCATTACAGGAATTTTTACCGCATGTGATGCTTGATAAACCATTCTTACAGCAACTGGTTTTATTGCTGGTCCTGAAAGTCCACCAGTATTTATACTTAATATTGGTCTTCTTTTTTCAATATCAATTTTCATAGCAGTTAACGTATTAATTAATGAAATCGCATCAGCTCCAGCATCTTCCGCTCCTTTTGCAGGAAGTGTTATATCTGTTACATTTGGTGTAAGTTTTACTATTAAAGGCTTACTTGTTAAAACTTTTCTACAAGCAGTTGTAATCTCTTTTACACCATCATAAGTTGTTCCATAAGCTAAACATCCAGCTTTTACATTTGGGCAACTTAAGTTAATTTCTACTCCATCAACATCCATATTATTTAATTGTCTACAAATTTCGACATAATTTTCAATTGTTCCCTCTACTCCACCAAAACAATTTACAATAATCTTTGTATCATATTGTCTTAAAAATGGTAAATCAACTGTTGCAAAATATTCTAGACCGGGATTCTCTAGACCAATACAATTCATCATTCCACTAGATGTTTCAGCAATTCTAGGTGGTTTATTACCTTGTTTTGGTTTTAAAGATGTTCCCTTTGTAATTATAGCTCCTAATTTATTTAAATCTACAAAATCCTTATGATTTCTTCCATAACCAAAAGTTCCGAGAAGCAACAGTTATAGGATTTTTCATCTTAATTCCAGCAAAATTTATCTCTGTATTCATCTATTTTCTCCTTTCGATTAAACAAACATTCTCAATATTTTATATACTACTAAAATATTAAATATCTAAATTATAACATCTTTTGCATTAAAAACAGGTCCATGTTGACAAACATATTTGTATTTTTGATTTCCCTCACTATCTTTTGTAAAAACAGCGCAACCAACACAAGCACCAATTCCACATCCCATTCTTTCTTCTAATGAAATCTCTGCTGGAATTTTCTTTTCTATTGCAAAACCTTGTACTGCTTTTAACATTGGAAGTGGACCACATGCATAAATTCTATCAAATGTTTCTTCTTCGTAATCATTTTTCATAAAATCAATAGCAAATCCCTTTTCTTTGTAACTTCCATCATCCGTAGTAATTACAAGTTTGTCAGATACTTCATTAAATTCATCTTCTAAAGTAACTAAATCTTTATTTCTAAATCCTAAATAAGTATTAACCTGAGATTCTTTTAAACTTTTTGCAAGTTCATATAATGGATAAATTCCAATTCCTCCGCCTATTATAGCAACTCTTTTATAAGGCTTAACCGAAAATGTTCCATTTCCCAAAGGACCTAAAATATTCAAGTCCTCTCCAAGTTTTCTTTCAGATAAAATTTCTGTTCCTTTTCCTTTGACTTGAAAAATAATTTCAACAATTTCATTTTCTTTATCAATATTATAAATACTTATTGGTCTTCTTAAAAAAGTTTCTAATCTATCTGAAACTTTAATTTCTAAAAAATTTCCTGGTTTAGCAATTTCAGATATTTCTTTTGTTTTTATTGAAAACTTATAAATTCCATCTGCAATTTTTTCTTTTCCTACTATTTTGCAGTTTGTTTGTATAGGCATATCTATTTCCTCCTTATTTATTATTTATTGCATTAATAATTTCCTCTCTCATGCGAATTGCTTCTAACCTTGTAGCTTCTTTATAATTTTTTTCATTCCATAATTCTAATTTATAAGCAGACATTAAACTTCTAGAAGCATTAACAATTCCACCAATTCCATTCTTATCAAAAGCAAGAGCAATATCTTCTGCTTTTCCTCCGTTGAGCTCCATAACCAGGGATTAAGAAAAATGTGTGTGGCATTTTTTCTCTTAATTCTTTTAGTTCTTTTGGTTGTGTTGCTCCAACAACTGAAGCTACATCAGAATAACCATATTTTCCAATAGAATTTTCTCCCCATCTTTCAACAAGACTTCCAACTATTTCATAAATTGTTTTTCCGTTTTCCATTCTCAAATCTTGTAATTCTGATGATGATGGATTTGAAGTTTTTACTAAAACAAAAATTCCTTTATCAAATTTTTCGCAATCTTCTACAAATGGAAGAATTCCATCACTTCCAAGATATGGATTAACAGTTAAAAAATCTGCTTTAAATTCTCCATCTTCTAAATATGCTTTTGAATATGCTTTACTAGTTGAACCTATATCTCCCCTTTTAGAATCTAAAATTACAATCATTCCTTTTGCTTTTGCATATTCACATGTTTCTTTTAAAACTTCTATTCCTTTTATCCCTAAAGCTTCATAAAATGCTGACTGTGGCTTTACTGCTGGAATAATATCATATACACTATCAATTAAGTCTTTGTTAAATTCTAAACAAGCTTTGCAAATTCCTTCGTTTGAAGTATCATATTTAGGTTTAATTTCATCTGGAATTAATTCATATCTAGGGTCTAACCCCATAACAGTAGGATTGCCCAATTCTTTTATTTTCTCAATTAATTTATCTATCATTCTTTTAAAACCTTTCTTAATTTTCTTGATAAACTATTCTTCCGTGAACATATAGTATATTTTACTTTTCCTATCAATCTTTTTCCTATCCATGGAGTATTTTTTGATTTTGAAACTATCATATCTTCTGTATAAGTATAAGTTTCATTTGGGTCAAAAATTGTTAAATCAGCAATTTTTCCGGTTGAAATTTCTCCTCGATTTTTTAAACCTAAAATTTCTGCTGGTCTATATGACATTAATCTTACCATATCAATATAATCTAAATGTCCTGGTTTTATTAAATTTGTAATAACTGCTGGTATAGCTGTTTCAAATCCAATAATTCCATTTGGGGCTTGTTCTAAACCTTTTGCTTTTTCTTCTTTAGAATGTGGCGCATGGTCAGTAATAATCGCATCAATTGTTCCATCTTTTAATCCTTCAATAATTGCCATTCTATCTTTTTCTTCTCTTAATGGTGGATTCATCTTAGCGTTTACTCCAGAAGTTAAAACTTCATCAACTGTAAAACTAAAATAATGTGGGCAAGTTTCACATGTTACTTTTACTCCTCTAGCTTTTGCAGAACGAATCATATCAACACTTGTTTTCGTACTAATATGACATATATGTGTATGAAGATTATTTGTTTCAGCTATCGTAATATCACGACCAGCCATAATTTCTTCAGCTTCAGGAAGCACTCCTTCGACTCCTAATTTTTCAGCAATAACTCCAGCATTTATTGCCCCTTTTGAAACACTTTTTTCTTCACAATGTTCTGAAATAAAACTTCCCAGCTTATTTGTTTCAATCATTGCTTCCCTAGCAATTCTAGCATTTTCTATTGGCATCCCATCATCTGAAAAAGCAATAGCTCCAGCCTCTAATTGAGTTTTAAAATTAACTAATTCTTCTCCTTTTTCACCAACAGTAACACTAGAAAATGGATATATATTACAAAGATTAACTTCTTTAGCTCTTTTTAAAATTTGTTCCAAAACAATAGCGCTATCAGGAGTTGGTTTCGTATTTGGCATAGGACAAATACTGGTAAATCCACCCTTAACAGCGCTCTTTGAACCAGTTTCTATAGTTTCTTTATGTTCACCACCCGGCTCTCTTAAATGGCAATGCATATCAATCATTCCAGGCATAATATATAAATCTTTACAATCAACTATTTTATCTACTGAATCTACAATATCTTTAGCAACTTTAACAATTTTATCATCTTGAACTAAAATATCTAAAATATCTTGAGTTTTGCTCACATAGTCAATAACTGTACCATTTTTAAATAAAATCTTCATGTTATTTTTCCTTTCTCATTCATTTTTTGTATTTTACCATTGATATACATTTTTTTCAAGTAAAAAATAACAAAAAAAGCCTGATATTTTGTCATATCAAGCTAAATTTATTTTTACTTTGCTCTTCTTTTAGCATTTGAATTATGTTTTGGCATTTCATCAATTGTAACATCTTTTACATGTTCAATTTTATCCCATTTCACATTTCTTTTAAATAAACACATAAAATTTAACAATGCCCAAGATGCCATAAAAAATGGATATAATAAAATTCCTTTCCACATTTTTATTAAAGGTCGTCTATCCATTAAAAGAACTACAACTCCTGAAAGCGCATAAGCCGCATATCCAGCAAACAGCATTGAAATCACAGAACCTATCATTCTCCAAAATGTCATTTTTTGTAAAGCCCACATAATAAAGTTTACTATTATTAATAAAAGAGAAATTACCATTACAGGAACACACATAATATATACTAAACCATCAAAACTTGCTAATGTTCTATTCTTAGCAACACCTTTTGCTAAATCTTTAGTATAATATTTAAAAATTTGAATATGTCCTTTTGTCCACCTTGTTCTTTGTTTCCAACTCTCTTTAAAGCTTGTAGGCTGTTCATCATAAACTATTGCATCTGTAGCCCAACCAAGTTTGTTTCCGTTTGCAATATTCATTAAAGAAAATTCAACATCTTCTGTTAAAGTCTTTGTATTCCAACCTGTATCTTTTATTACATCAAATTTTACAACAAAACCTGTTCCATTCATTAATGGAGAAAGCCCAACTTTATATCTAGCTAAATGATAAAATCTATGTTGAGTCCAATAAAATAGAGCATATCCACTTGAAACCCAAGAATCTGTAGGATTTTTAATATCTTTGTATCCCTGTATAACTGTTTCACCTTGGCAAAGATTTCTATTCATAGCATTCAAAAAATTTTTATCAACGACATTATCAGCATCAATAACTGCAAAAGCATCATACTCTAGTTTTTCTTCCAAAACTTTTGCTAAAAACCAATTTAAAGCATAGCCTTTTGTTTTCCTTTTTGAATCATTACGAGTATAAACCTTACAACCCATACTTCGCGCAATTTCTCCAGTTTTATCTGTACAATTATCTTCTATAACGAAAACATCATATAATTCTTTTGGATAATCTAATAATTGCAAACTTTCTATTAAATTTTTAATAACTTTCTCTTCATTATGCGCAGGTATAATCATCATAAATTTGTGTTTTTTATTAGTTTTCAAAGGTTTATCTTTAAGTCTAATTAAAGCACAAAAGGCAATAATTATGTTATAAATCCAGTACACAATCATTAGCCAGACTAGAGCCTGCTGAAGAATGTATAGATATTTCACAGTAATAGCAACCTCCAACAAAAAACGTTATTCTGCTTCATATAAATCTTTTCTAGATAAATTAATTCTTCCTTGTTCATCTATTGAAATACATTTAACAGTAACTTCATCTCCAACTTTCATATAATCTTCTATTTTTTCAACTCTTTCTTTAGCTATTCTTGATATATGAAGTAAACCTTCTTTTCCAGCTCCTAGATTAATGAAAGCACCTAATTTGTCATTTATTTTTACAACTGTTCCAGTATAAATTCCACCAACTTCTATTTCACGAACTATCTCTTCAATTATAGCTTGAGCTCTAGTTGCTTTTGCCATATCGTCAGAGTAAATATATACAGATCCATCTTCTTCAATATCAATTTTAACTCCAGTTTCTTCAATAATCTTATTTATAGTTTTTCCACCAGAACCAATAACATCTTTAATTTTGTCAACACTAATTTTCATTGAAACAATTTTTGGAGCATATCTAGAAATTTCTGGTCTTGGACTATTTATTACTGGTCCCATAATTTCATCTAAAATATAAGTTCTAGCTTTTAAAGTTCTATCAAAAGCTTCAGCAATTATATCATAACTCAAGCCATCAACTTTAATATCAACTTGAATTGCTGTGATTCCATCTCTTGTTCCACCAACTTTGAAATCCATATCTCCGAAAAAATCTTCAATTCCTTGAATATCAGTAATAACAACATAATTATTTGGATCATTTTCATCAGTAATCAAACCTGTTGAAATACCAGCAACTGGCTTTTTAATAGGAACACCTGCATCCATTAAAGCCAAACTAGAAGCACATATACTTCCTTGAGATGTTGAACCATTTGAACTTAATATTTCAGAAACAACTCTTATAGCATAAGGAAATTCTTCTACAGATGGCAAAACTGGAACTAAAGCTTTTTCAGCTAAAGCGCCATGTCCAATTTCTCTTCTTCCAGGTCCACGAGAAGTTTTTGCTTCTCCAACACTATATCCTGGGAAATTGTATTGATGCATATATCTTTTTCCAGTTTCATTATCTAATCCATCTAATTCTTGTTCTTCACTTTTCATTCCTAAAGTAGCAATAGAAAGAACTTGAGTTCTACCTCTACTAAATAAGCCACTTCCATGAACTCTAGGAATAATATCGACACCACAAGAAAGAGGTCTTATATCATAAATTCCTCTTCCATCAACTCTCTTGTGTTCTTCAAGAATCATCTTTCTAACAACTTTCTTTTCTAGTTTATATAAAGCATCTGCAATAGCAGTTTTATCTTCTTCAAGTTTTTCTTCTCCAAATTTTTCTTGATACCAGTTATTTACATCTTCTGTTAATTTAGATATCTTTTCATCTCTTTCAATTTTATCTGGAGTTTGAACATCATTATACATTCTACACTTAAATTCATTAGAAATTAATTCATAAATTTCTTCATTAACTGTAAATGATTTATATTCAAATTTTGGTTTTCCAATTTCATTTTTTATGTTTTGTATAAATTCACAAATTTTTTTAATTTCAATATGTGCTGTCTTAATTGCATTTAACATTTCTTCATTAGTTAATTCATAAGCTCCAGCTTCAATCATTGCAATTTTATCAATAGTTCCAGCAACAGTTAAATTTAATCTTGAAATTTCTCTTTGACTTTCAGTTGGGTTAATAATAACTTGTCCATCAATAAATCCAACATTTACAGCACCAGTTGGACCACCAAATGGAATATCTGAAATTGAAAGAGCAGTACTTGCTCCAATCATACTACATACCTCTGGCAAACAATCTTGCTCTACTGATAAAACTAAACAGTCTATAACAACATCATTTCTAAAATCCTTTGGAAACAAAGGTCTTAAAGGCCTATCAATTGCTCTAGATGTTAAAATTGCCTTTTCTGAAGGCTTTCCTTCTCTTTTTGTAAATCCTCCTGGAATTTTTCCAACTGCATATAATCTTTCATTATATTCTACTGATAATGGAAAAAAATCAATTCCCTCTTTTGGTTCTTTAGAAGCTGTAGCATTAACTAAAACTGTAGTATCACCATATTTTACTAAAACACTACCATTTGCTAAACCTGCCATTTCTCCAGTTTCTAATGTTAAGGTTCTTCCAGCTAAATCCATACTATAACTTTTTAGCATTTTTTCTATTCCTCCTAAATTAATTTTGTCAATTTATTTGAATAGTAACCTCGAAAATAAGCTATATTTTTCTAGCCCATTATCCAAGCCACTACTTCAAATAAAATAGACGTATATATTTTACTATAAATTGCCAAAAAAATCAACAAATATTTCACAAAACAATAGCGAGGTAAAAACCTCGCTATTTATATTTTACAACTTAATCATCTACTTCTTCATCATTTAAATCTTCTTCACTCACTTCTGACTCATTAGTTGATGAATTAGAAGTAAGATTATTTATTGACTTATCAGTACTTTTCAATAATTGATTATTTAATTCAAGATTCTTTTGAATTACTGTAAGTTTTCTTAAAACAGCTATTTTCCAATATCCATCTTGAACTTTTTCACCTGTTCCAACAGTCAATAGCAATGATATTAAAAAGAAAATTATTGTTGAAACAGCAATTATTGCATTACTAAAAGAGGTAACTTTAGCAACACTCTCTAATATTTTTCCTATTAATATTCCAAGCGCAGCTCCAAGACAGCTAAGCAATATTATAATAAATACTCTTTTTACTTGCACCCAAAAAATATAATTTTTAAAACTTTTCTCACTATACATTTTATCCCCAATCTCCTGTTCCGTTTAAAATACAACATCTAAATGTAACATAATATTCTAACTTTTTATATTATATCTCTTTTTTCTATTTTTGTATATAGAAATTTAAAGTTTTTTGAAAAAAATTTTAAATAAATAACTAAAAAATAAAAGGGGCTATAAAAAACCTCTCTTATTTCTAAATTCAAACTATCACAATATAAAAAACTTTTCTTACTTTATCTTATCTTGAAAAATCTTTATTAACTAAATATAATCGCTCTAATTGCTTTTCTGTGATATTTATAACCTTACCACAACAAGGATTAAAATCCCTATTTCCATATACAAGCCAAATAATATCTTCTTTTTTTAAATCTTAAAAAGCAACCACACAAAGATTATAAAGTTGCTGTGATATATTTTTTAACGTTTCTTTACTTTTTACTGTAAGAATAATGATTACATCTTCTGGTAATTTATATCCAAAAAATTCTCTATCTTTAACTATTTGGTAAAATTTATCTTGTTCATTTAAATCTATTTTATCAATTTCTTCTACTATAAAATAATCATATTTTTTACTACTTATATTTTCTTTAAAAATTTTAATTAAATCATTTATATTGCAATTTGAGTTCACTAAAATATTTGATTCCAATTCTTTTATATCTTCATTTTGAATTACAACACATGTAGAATTGCAGTCTTTTTGCAACTCAATTAATTCTTTATTTATCATTACATCTTACCCCTTTCATTTTCCTTTTCTCCTTTATTTTTTTCTGTTTCTAAAAATCTATTATACTTTTGACCTAGTATTGAATAAACTTTTGCTCCTTCTTCAGCATATTCTTTTGTTTCTTCCGCTTTATGTAATGGTATTGCCATTTCTTGTAATTCTGAGATTCGTTCCATTTTTCTTTCATCATTTCCAGCCCAATATATATCATAAACTTCTAAATATTCTGGGTCACAATATTTTCTTATAAACTCTCTACATGCTTCTACTTGACTTTCATCTGCTGTTATCAGTGCTGTCATATATGCAAATCTTTCATTTATATCTCTTGGTAAGTCTGCTTGTGTATATCCTTTTCCTATTCCCTTTACTACTTCTTCGGGAGTTAATGTTGGTAGATTATAAAAATCATAAAATTCACTTGCCCATTCTATTCGAAGCTTTGATTCTATTGACCTTTGAATTATATCTTCTACATCTTTTCCTTTATATTTACCTGCTCTTAAATTTCTTTCAAAATTGTATAATATATTTGAAATTGCTGTCCACCCTCTAGGGTCATTTGTCTTTCCTTTACAACCATTACTATCTAAATGTTTTTCTCCTACCTCTGGTTCTTCATAAAAATATCCTATATCGTCTATATCCTCACTTTTTCCTGTACTATCATATTTAGATAATATATATCCTATTACTGCTGGATGTATCTTATGGGGAATTGCATATTCTGTTATCCATTCTCCTACTTTTGGCTCCATATCTAATATATGATCAAATCTCTTTTGTAATGGTTCTGCTAAATCTTCTGCTACTGATGAATATTTCTTTTGATTTCCTGTTGCTACTATTACCACATTTTCTGGTAGTTTTAGCCCTTTACCTATCTCTACCATCCTATTTAATACCAAAGTATATACTAGGCTTTGCACTGCTGGTTTTACATTTAAAAGCTCATCTAGTAATATTACCACTTTTTCTTCACTTTCTTTTGACCTTTCATAAATTGTATCAGCTATTTTATATATATTTTGTATATTTTCTTCAATTAATTTCTTTTCTTCTTCTGTTGCTCCTTCCATTATAGCTATTTTTGCAAAGTCTGGTGGTATACTTTCTCCTGTTTGTAAATTTGTTGACCCTACTACTTTCTCTGGAAACATATTATTCGTTAATTTTAGATAAATTAAATCTGGATATAATGATTTTATTCTTTCTGTTTTTCCTATTCCTGAAGGTCCTCTAAGTAATACTGATTCTCCTGATTCTATCCAATTATGGATTATTTCTGTATCTGTCATTTTTGTTCTTTCAGAAACTTCTGTTTCATCTGGATTTAATCTTTCTAATCTCGATTTTCGAGTTCTAGTAAGCTCTACTTGATTTTCTACTAAATCTATTTTTTCTCTTGATTGTTTTAAGTCTTTAGATAAATATTCATCCATAAAACTTTTCATAAGTGTTTTATCAAAATCTTTTACACGCGTATGATTAAATCGAATTCCCGCACAAATCGCTTTCTCTGTTAGCATAATTTTTGCTTTTTCGTCTACTAACCATTTTACTGGTAATACTTCTACCCATACATTATCTCCTACTTTATATTTTTTTCCATTTGAAAGCAAAATTTCTATTCTTCCTATCTCTTCAAAACCAAAATTAGCTTCAACTCTCACGTATCTTTTTCCATTATATTTATATTCATCATATTTTTTTGGCTCAAAGTTTTCGCCATCATAATCACTATCATCAAAATCATATTCCTTTGAATTTACTGTATATCCTTTTCCAGTTTTTAATAATTTTCCCCTTTTAAATTCTTGTTCTAACTCTAGTTGCATGTCTTTCGATACTGCTTTTTGTGGATAATATCCATATTCTACTTCAAAAATTCCATCTTCTGCTCTCTTCTTACTTAATTCATTATTTACTGGGATTGAATTGAGTGATGAAAATGGCAAAACTGGGCGAATTCCAGCAGTTCGATCAGCAACACATTCCGAATTTATAACTGAACCAACAACTACGTACACATCATTCCCAATCTCATCATCCTCTTTAGATTTAGTCCAATAAACACTTGCTCTATCAGCTAAAGAATCATCTCCATCTATATCATATCCTCCTAAAAGAATAGAAAAATCTGTTATTTCTGCCTTTATTCCTCTTTTTTTTAATATATCTAATTTTCTATTAGAATCGCACTGTTCTCTTGTTAATAAAGTAAAATCACTCATAACTTTTTCCCTCTTAATCTTCAAAACTTATTTCAAAAAATATTACAACTTATTATCTTAATTACTATAATATAATTATATTATAACTAATTAAAATATAAAAAATCAATATGAAAACAAAAAATTTAAAAATTAAAAATGTTTGTATATAGAAAAAATTTAAAGTTTTTTAATAAATAACTAAAAAATAAAAAAGGCTATAAAAACCTCTTTTATTTCTAAATTCAAACTATCATAATATTAAAAACTTTTCTTATTTTATCTTATCTTGAAAAATCTTTATCAACTAAATATAATTGCTCTAATTGCTTTTCAGTAATATTTATAACCTTGCCACAACAAGGATTAAAATCCCTATTCCCATATACAAGCCAAATAACATCTTCTTTTTTCAAATCTTTTCTTGGCATATAACCGGTAACCATCAGTAAACACTATTTTATTTACTTCTCTTTTTTTTGTAAAACATCTAACTGGTAAATCTAAATCTGTTCCACCTCCAGCTCCTTCTGGTATAGAAAATTTATCTATATCTCTTTCATTTCTAATATCTATAAAATTAAAAAATTGTTCATCAAAACACCCTACTCTTAATTTAGATTGATTTAATAATGGTTTTATTTGTCTTAAAAAAGCCTTAACTAAACCTAGTTCTACAGACCCCGAAACGTCAATCATAATTTCTGTTTCAGCATCATCTTCAATGTCATTTTCTTCTAATCTATAAGCAAAGTTATTTTCTGCAATTGATCTTCTTTGAGTCCATATTGTTTCAGTTTTTTCTACTTCTCTTCGTAATAAAAGTTTCCAATCAATTTCTTCTTTACTTCTTCCTATATTGCCTAATTTTGTTGATTTACCATTTCCCCTTATTTTTTGATTTGTTTTTTCTTGTCTTTTTTTAAAATTCTTTATTTTTTCTTCTCTATTTTTTGTAAATTCATTTTTTTCATCAAATTCCATTTCTTGTTTACCTGCTGTTGATTGTTCTTCTTTTGAATTTTTTTGAGGTTTATCTTCATTTTGATTTTGTTCATAACCATGCATAGCTGTCTGTTCATTCTCATCTTGATTTTGCTCATCACCATTTTGACTTTGTTGTTTCTCTTGTTTTTTCTTTTTTTCTCTATTTTTAAATGCTTCTTCCCATAAACTATGCTCACCACCATACATAGTTGTCTGTTCATTCTCACCTTGATTTCGTTCATTAGTATTTTTAGATGTCTGTTCATTTTCAGCTTGATTTTGCCCATCACCATTTTGTTTTTTCTTTTCTTTTTCTTGTAATAAAATTTGATAAAATTCTTCTGCTGAATAAGCTAATGCCTCTGGCATATTTACATATCCGTCTTTAATAGTAAATCCATCTCTTTCTAAATTTGCGTTTATAATAGCATCTGTTGCTATATTCCACAATTCTGAATCCCTTTTTTTACCATCTTTATCTTTTAATCTATAAACATGCATAAATTTAATATGCATTATTTCATGCGCTATCGTAAATAATCTATCATTTTCACTTAAATTTTCAAAATAATTTGGGTCAATATAGATATTTTGTCCATCAGTTGCAGCAGTATGGAAAGGTAAATCATCTCTAATTTCAATATTTGCTTTTGCTATTTCACTTCCAAATCTAGGATACTTTACTAACATTTTTCTTTTTATATCAAAAATCATACTAGCATCCATTTGTGGTACTTCCTTTCTCCAAATCTTAAAAAGCAACCACACAAAGATTATAAAGTTGCTGTAATATATTTTTTAACGTTTCTTTACTTTCTACTGTAAGAATAATGATTACATCCTCTGGTAATTTATATCCAAAAAATTCTCTATCTTTAACTATTTGGTAAAATTTATCTTGTTCATTTAAATCTATTTTATCAATTTCTTCTACAATAAAATAATCATATTTTTTACTACTTATATTTTCTTTAAAAATTTTAATTAAATCATTTATATTGCAATTTGAAGTCACTAAAACATTTGGTTCCAATTCTTTTATATCTTTATTTTGAATTACAACACATGTAGAATTGCAACCTTTTTGCAACTCAATCAATTCTTTATTTATCATTACATCTTACCCCTTTCATCTTTATTTGTAAAGAAACTTAATAACTTATTTAAAAATCTTTTAAATAAATTTTCTTTTTTATATTCAATGATAGACATATTCTCTGATATACTATTAGTTGTATCTGATTTCTCTTTTACTTTTTCTTTAAAAATATCATTTATATCATAATTTCTAATTTTTTCTGGTTTTATATTATTTATATTATTAGATTGTATTATACTTTTATATTTTTTTCTTTCATTTTCATCACACCACCAAGTAATATATATAAACCCTAAAAGCTCTTTTGTTTTTGTTGCTAAATTTAGTTCATTTATTGAATACTCATGATTAAATTTAGGTGTATATTGTTTATTTGAAATATTATTTAAAAAATTTATAAAACTTTGTGGAATTTTTTTTACATCTTCTTCTCTTGTATAAGTTAATATATCTAATACTTCTGTTGCAGCTTCACTATATTGAGCTTCTTCCATCATTTTCCTTTTCTCCTTTAATTTTTTCTTTTACTGAATTGTTACTATTAGTTTTTTCTGTTTCTAAAAACCTATTATACCCTTGTCCTAGTACTGAATAAACTTTTGCTCCTTCTTCAGCATATTCTTTTGTTTCTTCTGCTTTATGTAATGGTATTGTCATTTCTTGTAATTCTGAGATTTGCTCCATTTTTCTTTTATCATTTCCAGCCCAATATATATCATAAACTTCTAAATATTCTGGGTCACAATATTTTCTTATAAATTCTCTACATGCTTCTACTTGACTTTCATCTGCTGTTATCAGTGCTGTCATATATGCAAATCTTTCATTTATATCTCCTGGTAAATCTGCTTGGGTATATCCTTTTCCTATTCCCTTTACTACTTCTTCGGGGGTTAACGTTGGTAGATTATAAAAATCATAAAATTCACTTGCCCATTCTATTCGAAGCTTTGATTCTATTGACCTTTGAATTATATCTTCTACATCTTTTCCTTTATATTTACCTGCTCTTAAATTTCTTTCAAAATTGTATAATATATTTGAAATTGCTGTCCACCCTCTAGGGTCATTTGTCTTTCCTTTACAACCATTACTATCTAAATGTTTTTCTCCTACCTCTGGTTCTTCATAAAAATATCCTATATCGTCTATATCCTCACTTTTTCCTGTACTATCATATTTAGATAATATATATCCTATTACTGCTGGATGTATCTTATGGGGAATTGCATATTCTGTTATCCATTCTCCTACTTTTGGCTCCATATCTAATATATGATCAAATCTCTTTTGTAATGGTTCTGCTAAATCTTCTGCTACTGATGAATATTTCTTTTGATTTCCTGTTGCTACTATTACCACATTTTCTGGTAGTTTTAGCCCTTTACCTATCTCTACCATCCTATTTAATACCAAAGTATATACTAGGCTTTGCACTGCTGGTTTTACATTTAAAAGCTCATCTAGTAATATTACCACTTTTTCTTCACTTTCTTTTGACCTTTCATAAATTGTATCAGCTATTTTATATATATTTTGTATATTTTCTTCAATTAATTTCTTTTCTTCTTCTGTTGCTCCTTCCATTATAGCTATTTTTGCAAAGTCTGGTGGTATACTTTCTCCTGTTTGTAAATTTGTTGACCCTACTACTTTCTCTGGAAACATATTATTCGTTAATTTTAGATAAATTAAATCTGGATATAATGATTTTATTCTTTCTGTTTTTCCTATTCCTGAAGGTCCTCTAAGTAATACTGATTCTCCTGATTCTATCCAATTATGAATTATTTCTGTATCTGTCATTTTTGTTCTTTTAGAAATTTCTGTCTTGTCTGGATTTAATTTTTCCAATCTTGATTTTTTAGTTTCAACATTTTCTAAATTTATTGATTTTCTTGATTCTTCTAACTCTTTGGATAAATATTCATCCATAAACATTTTTATATCTGTTTTGTCAAAATTTTCCGTTTGATAATCTTTCGTATGATTAAATTGAATTCCTGCAAAAATTATTTTCTCAGTTAGCATAATTTTTGCTTTTTTATCAACTAACCATTTTACTGGCAATACTTCTACCCATACCATTTCACCATTTCTATATCTTTCTCCATTTGAAAGTTGAAATTCCTCTCCATCAAAACATGAATTAGCTTCAATTCTTACATATCTTTTTTCGTTATATTGATATTCTTCGTGTCTTTTGGGCTCAAATTTTTCATTATAATCATCATGTTTTTTTGAGTCCGTTGTAAATCCTCTTCCAGTTTTTAATAATTTTTCACTTTTAAATTCTTGTTCTAATTTTAATTGCATATCTTTTGATACTGCCTTTTGTGGATAGTATCCATATTCTACTTCAATAATTTCATCTTTCGCTTTTTTTCCATTTTTTTTGTTCGTAGGAATTAAGGTAATTGATGAGAACTTTAAAACTGGACGTGCTCCACCATTGCGGTTAGCAACAGAAAACCAATAACCACTACCAGAGCCATTAATCGTCCATGTACAATCATATCCATTATTTGATTTAGTCCAATAATAACCTGTTCTACCTTCTAAAGAATTATCACTATCTATATGATAATTTTTTGAAATCTCTCCTCCTAAAAGAATAGAGAAATCAGTTATTGCCGCCTTTGTTCCTCTTTTTTTTAATATATCTAATACTTCATCTTTTTCTACTCTTCCATAATTTACAAAACATTGATTTAGTGTTAATAAAGTAAAATCACTCATAACTTTTTCCCCTTTAATCTTCAAGACTTATCTCAAAAATATTATCATAATTATTATAATATAATTATATTATAACTAATTAAAATATAAAAAATCAATATGAACACAAAAAAATTTAGGAATAAAAAATGAGAGTATTTTTTATTAATACTCCCTTTTAATAACCTTTTTAATTTTTAATTATTTTCAATCATATATTTTACAATTTGAAGTGCATTTGTTGCAGCTCCTTTTCTTATATTATCAGCAACACACCAAAAATTTAAGCCATTTTTAACACTAAAATCTCTTCTAATTCTTCCTACATAAACTTCATTATGTCCTGTAGAATTTGTAGCTAATGGATATTCGTGTTTTTCTAAATTATTTTCAACAATAATTCCTTCTGAATTTTTTAAAGCTTCAATTAATTCATCTAAATCAAACTCTTTTTCAAACTCCACATTTATTGATTCACTATGTGAATTAAAAACTGGAACTCTAACGCATGTAGCTGTAACTGGCAAATTCGGTTTTCCTAAAATTTTTCTAGTTTCATTTATCATCTTTTCTTCTTCTTTCGTATAACCACTTTCCATTGCAATGTCAATATCTGGTAAACAATTGTTGAAAATTGGATGAGCAAATTTATGAAGTTCATATTTTACACCATTTGAATATTCATCAATTCCATTTTCCAAATCTTCTATTCCTTTTTTTCCAGCTCCTGAAACAGCTTGATATGTTGAATAAATAATTCTTTTAATTTTATATCTATCATCTAAAACTTTTAAAGGAACAACAGCTTGAATTGTAGAACAATTTGGGTTTGCTATAATTCCATGATTTTTAGCAATATCATCTGGATTAACTTCAGGAACAACAAGTGGAACATCTTTATCCATTCTAAATGCACTACTATTATCAACAACAATTACTCCTTTTGAAGCAGTTATTGGTGAAAACTTCTTTGAAGTCTCTCCTCCTGCACTAAATACTGCAAAATCAAAGCCTTCATCAAAAGAATCTTCCTTTAATTCTTGAACTTCATATTCCTTTCCCATAAATTCTATTTTTGTTCCAGCAGATTTACTAGATGCAAAAAAAGCATATTTTGAAATTGGAAGTTTCATTTCTTCTAAAACAATTCTTGCTTCTCTTCCAACGACTCCAGTTGCGCCAACTAAGGCTAATTTATATTCTTTCATAAAAATCACTCTCTTACCATATTTTATATAAAGAATTTAATTAAATTTCTTTACTTATAATTCTATTCTAAAATTTAAAAATTGTTTAAATATCAAAAAAATATGTAGCTTCCAAATCAGCCTCATGTAGCAAAAGGGCTACTGGATATTTTTTAAAAGCTCCTGATAAATATTGATAATTTTCTTTAGGCTCTGTAAAACCCATATGCCAACGAATTGCATATTTTTCTTCATTTGTAAGTTTAATATATTCAGTAAGCATCATTACACTTTTTTCACCATGACCATAAGGAATAGTGTCATCAACAGTATAAAATGGAACCTTTTCCCACTCGCCTGTTGTTTGATTTTTAGCATTTCTAAAATCTACCTTATAATAATTTGACTTACAAATATCATGAAGTAAAGCCATTATTATTAAAGATTCTTTAGGAGTATTTATATCTATACAAGCTTTTTCTACTTTATCTTTAAAAATCTCATATACCTTCATACTATGCTCTAAAAGTCCACCTTCATAATTTCCATGATATCGTGTACTTGCTGGAGCTTTAAAAAAATCTGATTTTTCTAGGAAATTAATAACATCTTCTATTCCTTCTCTATTCGTACTTCTTAATAATTTTAAAAATTCTTCTTTCATTTATTCTACTCCTAAAAAACTTCTGTAATCCTTTTAATTGCTTCTATTGAATTTTCTTTTGTTCCAAATGAAGTAAGCCTAAAATATCCTTCTCCAGATGGTCCAAAACCACTTCCAGGAGTTCCTACAACATTTGCTTTTTCTAATAATTCATCAAAAAATTCCCATGATGTCAAACCTTCTGGAACTTTAAGCCAAATATATGGAGAATTAACTCCTCCATAAACTATAAATCCAGCTTTCTCTAAACCATCTTTTATAATCTTAGCATTTTCTCTATAATATTCTATATTTTCTTTAATTTGTTTCTTTCCTTCTTCACTATATACAGCTTCTGCACCACGTTGAACAATATAACTTGCACCATTAAATTTTGTGGTTGTTCTTCTATTCCAAAGTTTATTCAAAGAAACCTTTTCTTCTGATTTTGTAAATCCATAAACAGTTTTTGGAACAACTGCAAAAGCACATCTAACACCTGTAAAACCAGCAGTTTTAGAAAAACTTCTAAATTCTATTGCAACATCTTTTGCTCCCTCAATTTCATAAATTGAATGAGGAATGTCTTCATCTTGAATAAATGCTTCATAAGCAGCATCAAAAAGAATTATTGATTTATTTTCTTTTGCATAATCAACAAATTTCTTTAATTGATTCTTTGTTAAAACTGTTCCTGTAGGATTATTTGGAAAACATAAATAAATTACATCAGGTGTTATTTGTGGAAGCTCTGGAATAAAATTATTTTCACTAGAAACTGGCATATAAATTATATTTTCATATTTTCCTGTTTCTTTATTAAACTCCCCACTTCTTCCTCCCATAACATTTGTATCTAAATAAACTGGATAAACTGGGTCTGTTATAGCAATTTTACTTTCACTATCAAAAATATCAACAATATTACCGGCAGTCACATTTTGCACCATCTGATACAAATATTTCGTCAGGCTCTATTCCTAAGCCTTTATAGTCATTTTCAGCAATTGCATTTTTTAAAAAATCATATCCTTGTTCAGGTCCATAACCTTTAAAACCTTCAGCAGTTCCTATCTCATCTACTGCTTTTTTCATAGCATCACAAACTGCTGGAACTATTGGTCTTGTAACATCTCCTATTCCTAATTTAATTACTTTTTTATCTGGATTTTTTTGTTGAAATTCAGATACCTTTTTAGCTATTGTAGAAAACAAATAACTATCTTGTAAATTCAAAAAATTTTCATTAATATAAAACATATATCTTTTCCTTTCAAATTTAGGAACTTAATATTCAAATTAAATTATTAAAATTGAAATTACTTATTTCCTATTAAAAAATCTTATCTTTGTTTTGAAGTTTTTCTTCAATAATATCATGAATTACCGTTCTCTCATTATATGGATGTTTAACATGGTCTTTTTCAATGTACAAGTCATTACCTAAACCTGGAATAACAATTATATCATCTTCATTTGCCATATTTATAGCAAATCTAATCGCTTCTGTTCTATTTAAAATTATACTATATTGATTTGTAGCAGTTTTTAAACCGAACTTCAATTTCTTTTAAAATTTTAATTGGCTCTTCAGTTCTAACTTGATCTGATGTTAAAACTGTATAATCAGCTAATCGTCCTGAAATCTCTCCCATTATTGGTCTTTTTTTAGTATCTCTATCACCACCTACACCCCAAACACAAATTACTCTTCCTTTTGTATAAGGTTTAACTGTAGACAAAATTGACTCTAAACTTGATGGTGTATGAGCATAATCTATCATAATTGTAAGTCCTAACTTATTTGGAACAATTTCACTTCTTCCAAAAACTTTTACATCTTTCAAGCCATTTTGAAAATCTTTTATTTCTGCTCCAAAATGTTTTGCAATTCCAATTGCACCTAAGGCATTCATAACCATATAATCACCAGGAATTGAAACTGTTATTTTGCTTTCTTCTCCATTATCACATAAAGTAAAAGTCGTTGAAGAATTTGTCGCTTTTAAATCTTTAGCAATAAGTTCATTTTTTTCTGTTAGACCAAACGTTAATATTGGTATATTTTTGATAAGCTCTGGAATTCTAACAGTATAATCATTATCAAGAGTTGTAACTATATATGGAGATATTTTCATTAATGAAAATTTAGCATTAAAATAATCTTCCATATCTTTATGTTCTTTTGGACTTATATGGTCCTCGGTCAAGTTTGTAAACAAAGTAGCATCAAACTTAATTCCTGTAACTCTGTCTAAAACCATAGCTTGTGAAGAAACTTCTAAAATTACAATATCAACATTTTCTTCCACCATTTTTGCTAAATATTTGTAAATAACAAAACTTTCTGGTGTAGTTCTATCTGTAATCTCAAGTTGTTCATCTCCAATATAAACTGCAATACTTCCAATTAAACCTACTTTATATCCATGTTTTTCTAAAATAGATTTAATCATAAAAGTAGAAGTTGTTTTTCCTTTTGTTCCTGTAACTCCTATTACTTTTAATTTTTCTGATGGATGATTATAAAAATTATTGCTAGCTAAAGCTAAAGTTTTTCTGATGTTTTGAACTTTTATATAAGTTACATCATCTAAACAATTTGCCATATCGAAATCACTTTCAACAACAATTGCAACTGCCCCACCATCTTTTACGGCTGTTTCAATAAATTTTGTTCCATCTAAAGTAAATCCTTTTATAGCAAAAAACAATCCACCATAAGCAAGATTTCTAGAATCAGATCCAAGATTTGTTATATCAAGCTCTAAATCTCCTCTTACTTCTAAAATTTCTACATCTTTTAAAACATCTTTTAATTTCATTTTTCATCCTCTTTCTCAAAGGATTTGGTTAACCTAATAAATAAATTAAAATTTTAATTTAGATATTGATAAAACTATTTTATCACATTTCTTAGAAATTAAAAGAGAAAATATAAAATTTATTTAAAAAATGATATTGTAAGAATCCCTAAATCCTCTAGTAAAATCTTTAAACCTATTAAAATTAAAATAATTCCGTCCAATAAACTCTGCTTTATTTTGAAACTTATCTCCAAATTTAAATCCAATATATACTCCAATATTTGACAAAACAAAAGTAATTATCCCAATAAAGATTGATGATAATAAAATATTTACTTTATAAAATGAAAAAGTAATTCCAACAGCTAAAGCATCAATACTTGTAGCAATTGCAAGCATTATCATTGTCTTAAAATCTATATCATCATTTCTTTTTTCTTCTTCATTATCAAAACTCTCTTTTATCATCTCTCCACCAATTATAGAAAGTAATACAAAGGCAAGCCAATGATCAATATTCTTAACAATTTCTGAAAAAGTATTGCCTAAAAAATACCCAATTATAGGCATCAAAAATTGGAAAAATCCAAAATATAAAGCAATTATAATCATTTTCTTAAAACTTATTTTTTTCATAGAAAGGCCTTTACAAACAGAAACTGCAAATGCATCCATCGCAAGACCTATTCCTATCATTTCAATCTCTAAAATATCCATAATAAATTCTATTTTCTTTTCTTAGATTTATACCAAAATAAAGACTGTCAACAAAAATACTTTGTAAACAGTCTAATTTCTAAATTATCTCTAATTTTATATGAAGTTTAAAAGTCACAATTATTTGGAGTTCTTGGGAATGGAATTACATCTCTAATATTTTCCATTCCTGTTAAATACATTAATAGTCTTTCAAAACCAAGTCCAAAACCACTATGAATATTTGTTCCATATCTTCTTAAATCCATATACCAATATAATTGCTTTTCATTAATTCCTTTTTCTTTCATAATTTTTCTTAAAGTTTCTAAATCATCTTCTCTTTGAGAACCACCCATAATTTCACCTGCTCCAGGAACCTCTAAATCAACAGCTGCAACTGTCTTTCCATCTGGATTAAGTTTCATATAATATGACTTTATATCTTTTGGCCAATTTTTAACAAAAACTGGTCCATTAAAATATTCTGTAATATATTTTTCATGTTCTTTTGCTAAATCTTCACCATATTCTGGTTTAAATTCCCACTCTCTATCAGCTTTTTTCAAAATATCAATAGCTTCTTTATGGTCAATTCTAACAAATGAAGAATTTATAAGCTTATTTAGCTTGTCTTTTAAGCCTTTTTCTATAAATTGATTACAAAAATCAATTTCCTCTGGACATCTTTCTAAAACTTTTTCAACTATATATTTTAAGCACTCTTCTTCTATATTCATTAAACCTTCTAAATCACAGAAAGAAATCTCTGGTTCTATCATCCAAAACTCATTAGCATGTGTTTTAGTATTTGAATTTTCTGAACGAAGTGTTGGTCCAAAAGTATAAACTTTTCTAAAAGCTGGAGCAAAAGTTTCAACATGTAATTGCCCAGAACCTGTTATATATGTTTCTTTTCCAAATAAATCATCTGAAAAATCAGTTTGTCCATCTTCAGTAGTTGGAAGCGGTTTTTTCAAATCTAAAGTTGTGAGTTTGAACATTTCAGCTGAACCTTCACAATCTGCGCAAGTAATAATTGGCGTATGAACATATACATACCCATTATTTTGAAAATACTCATGTATTGCAAAAGCAGCAACACTTCTTATTTTAAATATTGCACTAAAAGTATTTGTTCTAGGACGAAGATGAGCTATTGTTCTCAAATATTCAAAACTATGACGTTTCTTTTGAAGTGGATAATCAGAATCTGCTTCTCCTAAAATTTTTACACTTTTGGCATGAATTTCAAAAGCTTGTTTTGCATTTTCAGTTTTTATAAACTCTCCAGTAATTTCAACACTTGAAGCAATCGTAAGTTTACATATTTTTTCAAAGTTTTCTAAACTATCGTTAAATACTACTTGAACATTTTTAAAATAACTTCCATCATTAACTTCTAAAAATCCAAATGTTTTTGAATCTCTAACAGTTCTAATCCATCCAGAGATAGTAACATCTTTTGAATAAAATTTTTCAGGGTTTTCAAAAAAATCTTTAATAACACATTCCATATTTTTTCTTCCTTTCGCAAAACATTATACAAGAAAAAGTTAGATATTTCAAGATAAATTATTGAAATTTTATATATCATAATATAAAATATTTTTATAAAAATTTTAAGAGGGGGATTTTTTTTATGAATGGAAAAAAAATTTTTTTAAACATTCTAGTTATTTTAATATGTGCTGGAATAGTTGCAGGTTGCTATTTTGCTTATAAAACATTAACAAAAAATGAGGAGCCAAAACAACAAGAAACAAATCAAAAATTAAATGAACATGAAGAAACAGTAATATCAAATGAACCACTTTTTGAAGAAAATGAATATCCTAAAGTTGATGGTTCTACTGCTACAATTCCTTTGGCAAAAGCTTTTGAGGAAAACTTCACAGGAAAAACAGATGTAGAGATTAATCACTCTATGACACATGAAGCCTATTTAAACTTAGTTGATGGAGGTTGTGATTTAATATTAGTTGTTGAACCTGCTGAAGATGATTTAAAATATGCTGAAGAACACAATGTTGAATTAAAATATGATAAAGTTGTAAATGAAGGATTTGTATTTTTTGTAAATAGTAATAACCCAGTTGATAGTTTAACTATTGAACAAATTCAAAAAATTTATAGTGGAGAAATTACAAATTGGAAAGAAGTTGGTGGAAATGACGAAGAAATCCTTGCTTATCAAAGACCAGTAAACTCTGGAAGTCAAACAGCTATGGAAAATTTAGTTATGAAAGATGTAAAATTAATGCCAGCTCAAACTGAAGATATTGCTGACTCAATGTTTGATATTGTTGATGTTGTATCAGATTATGATAATGGAGTAAATTCAATTGGTTATTCATATTATTATTTTGCAAATACTATGTATCTAGGTGAGAATGTAAAAATGTTAAAAGTTGAAGGAATTGCTCCAAATAATTCAACTATTAAAGCTGAACAATACCCTATAATGTCATCATATATTGCTGTAACAAGAGCTAATGACATAAATGAAAATACTCAAAAATTATTAGATGCTATGCTTTCACCAAGAGGACAAAAAGTCGCTGAAGAAGCTGGATATGTTCCAGTAAAATAATTTTTGGAGGAAAAAAATGAACGAAGAAAATCCAAACAATGAGAAAAAAATTATTACATTTAAAAATCTACTTATAAAAAGAATTTTATTTATAATTATTTTTGCAATTATTGCTGGTGGAATTACCTCTTATTTGGTAATAAAAAATCGTCCAACTGTCAATACTAACTCTAATTCTGATATGTTATCTCAAACTCCTATAAATGATAATGAAGTTCCAAAAAATACAGGAAAAAATCATATTAGTCTAATTAATTATGACACTGATACTTTTAACTACAATGATTTAAAAATAACAGAAGTTATAGAAGAAAATTATAAAGATTATGGAGGTAAATCAATTTCATATCTTCAAATTGATGGACTAAAAGACAAATCAATTCAAGATAAAATAAATTACCACCTTGAAAATGATTTAAAACAAGCTCTATCTCAAGCAAAAACTAACGGATATTTTAAAGATGAGGCAATATCAAAAGGAAATTGTATTATATATTCTCTTCCTGTCTCTAGTTTTGCAAATACATTATCTGTACATTATCAGTTATTTGAAATTATTGATGGAAATAATTCTTGGTCAAATTACATTCCTGAAAACTATAATTTAATAACAGGGGAACAAATTACATTTCAAGATATGTTTACAGATGATACTAGAGGTTCTGACATTTTTGATAATAATTTCTATAATGAATTAATAGGATGGCATACAGATACTGTTCATGACGAAGAAAGTGATTTAGGTTTAAGAGTTACAGATTACAATGATATCGAAGAGAAAATATTTGAATTTTGCTTAAAATTTAATTCTGGAGAAAATATACCATTTTATTTTGATGAACAGAGTATTATTTTAACAGATTTTATTAATGCAAAATTATATTATGAAGATAATCTAGACTTTGTTGCTATTTATAATAGATTTAAGACATCTGAAAGTATTTTTGATGGAAAATATAATTACCTTCATAATCTACCAGTACTTACTAAAAGAGATAATACTTGTGATTATCAAATTTTAGAAGAAGAACAAAATTATTATATTGATGTTAATTATTTGGTTGAAGAAAAAAATGTTAACGAAAAAATTTTAAATTCAGCTCTAAACTATATAAATTCTGATATTACAGAAATAAAATCACATATAGGAGATAATAAATTTTATATTTATAATTCTTTTTATACTTTATATAGTAATGGAGAAGGTACACCATATAATATTTTAAATATTATTTCATATCAAAAAGAAACTTCAAAATCCCTATTCTATAGTGAAATTAAACCTAAAATTCTTAATGTTTTTAGAAAAGTAGATAAGACAAGTGAAGAAGAACATATTTACGGAAATTTATTTGTTAAGCATTTATATGATTATAATTTTAACGTAAGTGATGATGGATGGTTAGCTAAAGAATATAAGATTTATATTGATGAAAACGGAAATATTTATGAAACCGCATTAGAAGCTATAAACCATGGTAGTACTGAAATAAAAGATTAGAAATTACTTTTGGAGGAAAATATGGAAGAAGAAAATTCAAAAGCAAAAAAAGAAAAAACTGTTAGTTTTAAAGTCTTTCTTATTAGGAGAATTATTTTTATTTTAATTTTTGCAATTATCGCTGGTGGAATTACAGCTTATTTTGTAATTAAAAATCCATTTAAACATGAAAATCCAAAAACATCTTCTAAAAAAGAAATTTTAGACAATGAAGTTCCAAAAGCTCCAACTAGAAATCATATAGCTCTATTAAACTATGAAACTGATACATTTGACTATAATGATTTGCAAGTAAATGAAATAAACGATAACTTTGAAGGATATGGCATAACATATTTTCAAATTAATGGCTTAAAAGATACTTCTATTCAAGAAAAAATAAATTATCAGCTAGAAAATGATTTAAAAGAAACTATAACTAATGCAAAAAATGAAGGAAAAATTAAAGGAAATTTTTATTGTAATAGCTATGTTCATTCTAGTTTTGCAAACACTTTATCTATAGAATATTCTTTAGATTGCGTAATTACAAATTCAAACTATGATGTCACTTACAATTGGGATAAACAAATTACAGAAAATTATGATTTAACTACTGGAAATAAAATTAAAATTCAAGATTTATTTACTGATGATACAATAGGAGCTGACATTTTTGATAATACTTTTTATAAAGAACTTATAAGATATTATGTTGAGCAAGATTATCAAGAAGATGATTACAGTATTCGTATCTCTGTTAAAGATTACAAAGATATTGAAGAAAAAATACTTGAACTTATTATAAAATTTAATGAAGGTGAAGAAATTCCATTTTATTTTGATGAACAACAAGTTATTTTACCAGATTTTATTTATGCAAGAATTTACTTTGATGAACATTTAGATTTTATTGCAATATATAACAAATATAAAACAACTGAAACAATTTTTGATGGAAAATATCCACATCTTCATAATCTTCCCGTTTTAACCAAAAGATATAATTCTTACTATACTGTTTTAGAAGAAAGTGAAAATTACTATATTGATGTAGATTTAGCAAATTCTGTTAATTCTGAAACTGTAATGAATTCTGTGTTAAATTATATAAATGATGATATTGAAGACATGAAAGCTGTAAATGATAACAAATTTCATATCTACAATTATTCTTATGAAATTTACGATGAAAATGACAATGTATATACTTTAAACGTGACAACATACAAAAAGGAAACAACAAAATCTTTATTTACTAGTGAAATCAAAGCTAATATTATAAATACTTTTAGAAAAGCTGAAAGAATTGAAGGTGGAGATGTTCACCTTTATAATAATCAATTTGTTTATTATCTTTATGAACAGAATTATGACTATGAGCAAATGGAAAAAGAATGGGAATCAGATAGTTATCAAATATTTTTAGACAAAAATGGAAATATCTATGAAACTAAAGCAGAAGCAAGAAATCCTGAAGAAATTGAAATAAAAGATTAAAAATTTTAAGGCTTAAGTTTTTACTTAAGCCTTTTTAATATACAATATCTCTATTCCCTACATTTAGTCTATCTCTATTAATTCATAGTCTTTTGAACCAATTCCAAGTTCTTCTGCTGCATCTATTGTATGTTTTCCATGTCTTGAATTAACTCTTTCCATAAAATGTTCTTTTCCTGGATCATCTGAATTTTCAACCAAATCAATACATGCCTTATCAATTGCAACTGGATCTAAAGAAGCTAATATTCCAATGTCTTTCATACATGGATCTTCAGCAACATTACAACAGTCACAATCAACACTCATATTACACATAACATTTATATATGCAATATTTTCTCCAAAATATTTTGTAACACTACTTGCGCTATCAGCCATTGCCTCTAAAAATTTAATTTGATCTGTTGTAAACATATCTTCATAGCTTCCACCTTCTTTTCCAGCGCAATGAATATATCTTTTTCCTTTTCCTGAAGCAACACCAATTGATAATTGTTTTAAAGCTCCACCATATCCACCCATTGGATGACCTTTAAAATGTGATAAAACAAGCATTGAATCATAATTATCAATATGTTTTCCAACATAATTTTTCTTAATTATTTTTCCATTTGGAATTTCTAAAACTTTATCATCGCCTTCAGCATCTAAAATATCTACTTTAAAATAATCTGACCAACCATGCTCTTTCATAAGTTCAATATGCTTTTCAGTTGTATTTCTAGCTCCATCATAAGCAGTATTACATTCAACAACTGTTCCATTTACATGTTCAACAATTGCCTTTACCATCTCTGGTCTAATGTAATTTTGGTTTCCCCTCTCTCCTGAATGAAGTTTTACCGCAACTTTTCCAGGTAATTTTCTTCCTAAAATCTCATACATTTTTACAATATTCTCTGGAGTAATCTCCTTACAAAAATAAACTTTTGATTTTTCCATAAAATCCTCTCCTCTCTTTTTTACTTTACTACACTTTTAATATCTTGAAGTTCAAATCTATATTTTTGTTTAACATCTGGATATTTTATATGATCAACTTCACTTAAAAACATATCTTTTGGTCTTATCCAAAGACTTCCATCATCATAAAGTCTTCTATATATAACAAAATCTTCTTTTGTTTCCGAATTTTTTGCAACATCTACAACTAAATAATAATCGCCTTTAAAATGTTTATAAACCCTATTAATTTTTAATTCATTCATAGTATTTCTCCTTTTCGCTAATTATATAAAATAATTAGTATTTTGTAAAGATAAAAAACAAATTTATTTAAGTTTCGGTTTTTTTTGAAAAAATATAAAAATATTTTAAAATTCTAATAAAAAATAAGGAAAAACCTTCATT
>CANQOG010000005.1 GCA_947625415.1 uncultured Clostridia bacterium | reverse complement strand
CTATCCGCGACTCGAACGCGGGACAACTTGATTAAAAGTCAAGTGCTCTACCACCTGAGCTAATAGCCCATCACCATTTTTGCGTTTCAAGTTTATAACCTCAACGCTTTTCTATAATACTATCTTTTTAGGAAAAAGTCAATACTTTTTTTAAAATTTTTTTAAATTCTTTTTATTAATCAATTGACTATTAATTTTCTTTAATATATAATTATTTTGAATTTATTACTTATGATGAGGTAAAAAAATGAAATGTTCTAAATGTGGTAAAGAAGGTCAGCTAAAACATGGCCTTTGTTCTGAATGTTACAGAGAGGTTGTTCAGAATAAATATAGGAAAAGAAAAAAACATAATAACTTAAGCTATATTTTAAATAATCTAGACTCAAATGAAAAAATATTAAATAAAGCAGAATTAAGCCCTATTGTATATTTTTATATACTTTTCTTATTCTCAATTTCTGTTATATTATTTCCAAAAACAATATTAGAATTCTTTATAAATAAAGAAAAAATTTATTTCTTAGTTCTAATATTTAACATTTTGCTTTTCTTTTTTGGTATATATTTATCATTTTATTTTTTATCTAGAGATATATATCTTACAAATAAAAAAATAATTGGTAAATGGGGATTATTTAGAATAAAGAAATTAAATATACCTTTAAATAATCTTACATCTGTTGATACCCGCCTTTATTTTGGACTAGAAATCTCTACAAAAAGCAAAAATTACTTTTTTGATTTTGTAAAAAATAGTCACAATTTTAAAATGACTACAATTATGCAAATTCAAAAACTTATTGATTCTGCTGATAATGAGAAGGATTTATTATCTTTTTCTCATTCATTACAAGATCCAGAATTTGACTCAAATGACCCTAATATGATAATTTGTAAATGTTGTAAAAAAAGAATCTCAAAAGATAGTATTACTTGCGTTCATTGTGGTCAACCAATTCCAGAAAATGAACGTTCTGCAGATATATTTATGAAAATATTATGTTTTATACTTCCACCAATCGGAATTATAGAATTTTTACTAAATATTGGACCTTTTCCAAAATTTGCTAAGCAATGTTTAATATTTGCTTTACTCTTACCATTTGTTTTATTAGTAATCTACTTATCATTATTAAGTATATTTTAAAAAATAAATCGTTCCTTTTTCTTAAAGGAACGATTTATTTTTAATATGTTAAATTTTCCATTGCTCTTTTCAATTTTGAAAGCTTAACATTTGCAGCTTCTTCAGTTTTTTCTTTAACTCCCATATAAAATTTAAGCTTTGGTTCTGTTCCTGATGGTCTTACACAACACCAAGCATCATCAGCCATTTCATAATATAGAACATTTGAATTTGGAAGGTCAGTTTTTGATTCTTTATTTGTTTTATAATCGATTATAATTTCTTTTTTATAATCTCTAAAGCTTTCTACTTTATATCCTGCAATTTCTTTTAATGGTTTACTTCTAAAACTATCAACCAAGTCTTTCATTTTTTCAGCACCATCTGCACCTTTTAAAGTTATCGTTAATATATCTTCTTTATAATATCCATATTTTTGATAAATTCTTTCCATTTGATCAACTAATGTCAATCCTTGTTTTTTGTAAAATGCAGCAGCTTCGCATAATAGCATTACAGCTACAATTCCATCTTTATCTCTTGCATGTGTTCCAACTAAGCATCCATAGCTTTCTTCAAATCCAAACATATATGTATTTGAACCTGTATTTTCAAAATTTCTTATCTGTTCACCTATGTATTTGAATCCTGTTAAAGTCTCAACAAGCTTTAATTTATACTCTTTTGCAATAGCTTTTGCTAAATTTGAAGAAACTATTGTTGTAATTAAAGCTCCATTTGAAGGAATTTGATTTCTTTTCTTTTTCTCTGATAATATATATTCAGCAATTAAAAGTCCTGACATATTTCCAGTAAATGGAATATACTCACCAGTTTTTGAATTTTTAGCATATACACCTAATCTATCACTATCTGGGTCTGTTGCAAGAACAACATCTCCGTTTACTTTTTTAGCCAATTTTAAAGCTAACTTAAACGCTTTTTTATCCTCAGGATTTGGATAATCAACAGTTGGAAAATTTCCATTTGGCATCTCTTGCTCTGGAACTACATAAACATTTTCAAACCCAAGTTCACTTAAAATTGTCTGAACACCAATATTTCCAGCACCATGAAGTGGTGTATAAACGATTTTTAAATCCTTCATTTCTTTGATTACATCTCTATTAATAGATTGTTCTTTAATAGCTCTAATATACATTTTATCAAGAGCCTCACCTACAATATTATATAATTTTTTTATTTTTGCTTCTTGTAAAGTCATTCTTTTAACAGATTTATAATCTTTAACTTTATTTACCTCTTCAATAATTCCTTTATCATGAGGTGCAACTATTTGAGCACCATCTTCCCAATAAACTTTATAACCATTATATTCTGGTGGATTATGACTAGCTGTAATCATTACACCAGCAATACATCCTAATTCTCTTACAGAAAATGACAATTGTGGAACTGCTCTTAAAGATTCAAAAATATATGTCTTTATTCCATTTGCATTTAATGTTAAAGCTGTTTCTTGCGCAAATTCAGGTGACATATTTCTAGAATCAAATGCAATTACTACTCCTCTGTCTGCCCCATCTTGCTTATTAATATAGTTTGCTAGACCTTGAGTTGCTTTTGTTACAGTATAAACATTCATTCTGTTTGTACCATTACCAATAATTCCTCTCATTCCAGCAGTTCCAAATTCTAAATCTTTATAAAATCTATCTTTAATTTCTGAATCATTACCAGCAATTGTTAACAATTCTTGTCTTGTTTCTTCATCAAATGCAGAATTTGTACACCAATCATTATATTTATTCATATATTCAACTTTAGCAAAATAGTCTTTGTACAATTTTCTAGCTGTTTCTGGACTATCTGCGCCTTCAGCATTTTTAATCGGAGCAAATTCTTCTTCTCTCTTAACTCTTAGAACTACAACATCTTCAAACATTTCATAAGAGTCAAATATAAACATTTCAAATTTATAAGCATTTGGCCTTTCAGCTTTTACAAGATTTCCATTATTATCAATGTAATTTGCTTTCTTAACAGCGATATGATATGGAAGTTTAACTTCAGCAACCTTTTCCAATCCTTTAATATTATATAAATGGAAAACTGCATTTGCATCTCCATAAACTAAAGAGCCATAATCATCTCTAAGATTAGCCATCTCATCAGATATTTCAGTATATTCAACAACACCTACTTTTTTATTTTTTCTACAAAATACACCTACTTTTTCTTTTGGGTCTGTTTTTTCAATAGTTTTAACTGCGCCTAAAACTTTACTTGTTATAGACATACCAATTAAAAGCGGATCAACAGGTTTTACTAAAACATTATCAACACCATTAATAAATATCCATTCAATTCCTTTTTCTTTCATTTCATCAATTATTTTTGAATTTTTCATTGATTGAAGTGTTCCACCATGACCATTTGCCGCTAACTTAACAAATCCATTTTCTTCAAGTAAAATTTTTCCTTCCATATCAAGCATAGGCAATTCGCCTTGTTTAAAAAATTTAACAGCATCTTTTGGATATTCAAAATAATTATGTTCTTCAAAAAAACTAACTGTTGCATCATTATTTTCCTTACTTGTCATAATATACCATGGGATTACTGTAGCATATTGTTTCCAAGCTCTTTTTAACGTATCACACAAAGCTTCAAAAATTGATTTATTATTTTCTATATCAAATATATATGTTCCTTTAGGTCCAGAATGTCCAAGTCTTGTTCCTTGTCCTCCAGCCATTGTAACTACAGCAAATTTATGGTCTTTAATTGCTTCAATACCTTTTTGTTCGTATACTTGTTTTTCACTAACAGTAAGTCTTGATTTATCTGTATGTTCTATTGGCTCAACTACAATGTTCCCTAAATCTAAAGGCTTTTTTGTACTTTCATATAACTCTTTCATTAAATCAAAATCTATACTCTCAATTTGATTTAATAATTCTTCTTTTTGGCTATCATCCATTTTGTCATAAAAAAACAATAAATGTTCTTGGCCATATTTTTTAAGCAAATCTTTAATTTCTTCTAACTTCTTCATGTATAACGCTTTTCTCCTTTCGCATTAGCCAATATTATAAATCTAACAATAACAGTTATATACTATTTTTTATTTTTAGTCAATATACATAAATCCTGCAAAAGTTACATTTCTCTATAAAGAAGTAGAAATTTTTAATTCAAATTTTTAAACAAAATCTGCATTTTCTATTTTCTCTAATCCTTTAGTATTTAAGATTTTTGAATAATCTGAAACTTTAAAGTTTTCATTTTTAATAATGTCACTTACATTAAAACAATTTACTAATGTGAAATTTGTGTGAAAATTTATTAATAATCTATTAATTCTATCTATAAATTCGTTATCTCCTGCAACTATTACTACATCATCATTTTGAACGTTTTCAAATTTTTCTGAAATCTTATCAAACCTTGTTTTTTTCATATCAACTCTTTCAAAAATTTTCTCTTCTTCCCAAAACTTTTTATTTGTAGCTATTACTTTTCTAAAATATTCATCCAAATCTCTGTTTAAAAATGTTATTACTTTTTTTCCTTTGTTAATTTCTTCATATATGTATGGCGTAATCATTACAGCTAAATGATAATCATTTACACAAAAAGAGCAAATCATATCCTCTTGATTATACATATATTTTAGTCTCCTCTCTAAATTTCTTATATTAATTTTATTATTAAATATAAAAAACGTCAATCAAAAGCGTAGCCTTTATTTCGACAATTTATTTATTGCATATTTTTTTCTTTTTTAGACAAACTAATTTTGTAAATTTTTCCAAATTTGATTATAGAAAGGATTTTTATTATATGAAAAAATTTTTAAAAATTATATTAGTTATTTTCTTATTTTTACTATTTATATTTATAAGTACTTATTCTTATGCCAAAACAGTATTTTATGATTTATCTTCTAATATATTTAGACTTCATATTATTGCAAATTCAGATTCTCCTGAAGATCAAGCTTTAAAGCTAAAAGTTAGAGATAATATCGTAAATTACTTAAAAGAAAATACAAAAAATTGTAAAACAAAAAATGAAATAGTCCATTTTACTTCTAGCAATATTAAAGAGCTTCAGGAAATAGCCATATCAACTATTAAAGAAAATGGATATGATTATAATGTAAAACTTGAAATTGGAAACTTCTATTTTCCCACAAAATATTATGGAAATATTTCAATGCCTTCACGGAAACTATGATGCTTTAAATATTAAAATTGGAGAAGCAAATCGGTAAAAACTGGTGGTGTAGCTTATTTCCAGCTCTATGTTTCACAGAAATATCATCAAATGGAACTATTTCTGAAGATGCAAAAAAAATTTTGCAAGAAAATTTAAATAAAGAAGAATGTGATATATTGCTTGGAAGTTCTCATAAAATTAAATTCAAATTTAAAATAATTGAGCTTTTAAATAAGTAGCTAAATATTATTGTAAATACTAATAATAAAAAAGTATTGTCAAAATTTTACTTTTATGATATGATTTGTGTGCTTGTGGTATAATTACCTATAAATTAGTATCATTGTGGGGGGAAATACTTTGGAAAAACTAATAATAACTGGCAAAACTCCATTAAAAGGTGAAGTAACAATAAGTGGTGCAAAAAATGCTGCTGTAGCTATACTTCCTGCAACATTGTTAATAAATGGAGTTTGTACAATAGAAAATTTACCAAATATTAGTGATGTAAAATTATATTGTAGTATATTAGAAACATTAGGTGCAAAAATTACATGGAATTCAAATCATGAAATTACAATAGATACAAGAAATATTACTTCTAATAAAGCGCCATTAGATACAACTAGAAAGTTTCGTGCATCATATTATTTAATTGGAAGCCTACTTGGAAGATGCAAAGTAGCTCAAGTAGGAATTCCTGGTCGGATGTAATTTAGGAAATAGACCTATTGATCAACACATTAAGGGCTTTGAAGCTCTAGGAGCTAATGTCGAAGTTGAAAACGGAAATATAAATGCTAAAGCTAAAAAACTTGTTGGAAACTCTATCTATATGGACGTTGTTTCAGTTGGGGCAACTATCAATGTTATTCTTGCTAGTGTTTTAGCAGAAGGAACTACAACTATTGATAACGCTGCAAAAGAGCCTCATATCGTAGATTTGGCTAACTTCTTAAATACAATGGGAGCTGATATTAGAGGTGCTGGAACTGATGTTATTAGAATAAATGGTGTTAAAGAATTAAAAGGTAATGCTACATATTCAATCGTTCCAGATCAAATTGAAGCAGGAACATTTATGTGTGCTGCTATTGCTTCTAAAGGTGATATTGTAATCAAAAATTGTATTACAAAACATTTAGAGTCAATAACTGCTAAAATTGAAGAACTTGGTGGAAATGTAGATGCAAACGGAGACCACTTAAGAGTTTGGTATTCAAAAAGACCTTCAAAAGTTAATATAAAAACTTTACCATACCCAGGCTTTCCAACAGATTTGCAACCTCAAATGGGTGTTGTTTTATCTACTGCTCAAGGAACAAGTATTATAAATGAAAGTATTTGGGAATCTAGATTTCAATATACAGCTGAATTAAATAAAATGGGTGCTCACATTACTGCTCAAGGTAAAACAGCTATATTTGAAGGAGTTGATACTTTAATGGGTGCTCCTGTTACTGCTACAGATTTACGTGCAGGTGCAGCTTTAATTATTGCTGGAATTTCAGCTAAAGGTCAAACAGAAGTATATAATTTATCACATATTGATCGTGGATACGAAAATATAGAAGAAAAATTCAAAAAACTTGGAGCAAAAATTCAAAGAGTTGATGAATAAAGTTACGAAAGGAAAATTATGCTAAATTTTTGTAGTTTATACAGTGGTAGTTCTGGAAATTGCTTATTTGTAAAAACTGAAAATACAAGAATATTAGTCGACTGTGGAACAAGTTTAAAAAAAATTCAAGAAGGTCTAATTAATATAGATGAAAAAATTGAAGATATTGATGCAATTTTAGTTACTCATGAACATGTCGACCATATTCAAAGTTTAGGAAACACTTCAAAAAAATTTAATATTCCAGTTTATATAAACTTTGAAACTTTAGAAGCAATACCAAAACAAAAGGAAAAAATAGAAAGTTATAATCAAAAAATATTTGAAATTGGAAAAGAATTTAAAATAGGTAATTTGGCTATAAATTCTTTTTCCATACCACATGATGCTGCTAATCCATGTGGATTTAACATCTATAATAATAAATCAAAGCTTACAATAGCTACAGATTTAGGACATATAGATAATAAATTAATTAATAATATGAAAGAAAGTTCTTTTATATTATTAGAATCAAATTATGATAATGAAATTTTGAAATGTTCAAGATATCCATTTTCTTTAAAACAAAGAATTGCTGGTCCAAATGGACATTTATCAAATAATACTGCTGGAAAAACAATTTCTGAGCTTACAAAATCTGGTCTTAATGAAGTTATGTTAGGTCATTTAAGTAAAGAAAATAATTTTCCAGAGCTTGCTTATCAAACAGTTATAGAAGAATTAAAATCAAATAATATAGATATTAATGAATTACGTTTAAGCGTAGCTAGCCGTTATAGTCCTAGCAAAGTAATAAAAATCTCTTGAAAAAATATCAAGAGATTTTTATTTTATAATTTTAATATTTTATTTATTTCTTTAATAGAAATTTTTATTAATAATTTTCTTATAAAAATAGATAAAAATATTATTGCTAAAATTTTTAATATAATTATTTTAATCACCTCTTCAACTGATTTTAAAAAGTTAAAGAATAAATTGTTATATAATTTTACTACGTAAAATCATAGCTGTCAACAAAATAAGTTAAATATTCATAAGTCCTAAATTAAAAGCAATACAAGAACAAATAATTCCTATAAAATCAGCAATTAAACCAATTATAATAACTTCTTTAATATTTTTTACTTTAATTTTAGAACTATAAATAGATGCAACATAAATAGTTGTTTCTGTTGAGCCCATTATACAAGAAGCAATTAATCCTATTTTTGAATCAGCTCCATATTGAGTCATAAGACTTGTAGCAATAGCTGTTGTAGTACTTCCAGAAATTGGTCTTAATAAAATCAATGGTACTAAAGCTTTCTCAATTTTAAAAAAATTAAAAATTGGTTCCATTAAATTTGAAATAAAATAAATAATTCCTGATTTATTTAACATCCCTACTGCAACTATTAATGCTAAAAGAGTTGGAAAAAGACTTATTACTATTTTTTCTCCTTCTATAGCTCCTTCAAAAAATAATTCTAAAATATTTTTTCTTTCAATTATTCCAAATAAAATAGTAATTAAAATGAAAAAAAGAATAGCAGTATTACTAAAAAAATTTAAAAATTTCATTATATCTCCTAAAAAAGCAAATTCTCATATAATAAAATTATATGAGATTATTAATTAAAATATTTGAACTATTTAGGTATTACTATAACTTCTATAATTACTTCGTCTTGTAAGTCTTCCATATTAATAAGATTTTCAAAAACTTTTAGTTTGTCCGTATCTTCCTTAAACTTAATCATGTGATTTTTCCTATTACTTTCATCAATATCCATGATCTCCTCCAAAATAAAAAATTATAAATACACACTTATACTTTTAAATTTTAGTGTGCAATGTTGCTATTATATAGTTATTGATAAAAAGTTTCAATAGTAAAGTTTAAAAAACTTTTCATAAAATCTCTGTAATACGCCTATCTACTAGTTTTTCTAAATTTAAAATATATTTTAGTAAAAAATATTATAAAAATAAATGTAATAATACTTGCAAACCATACACTTAAAATTATTATTGAGGGATTTTTTGAATTTAAACTAGTTCTTATAGAAATAATTGTTGTTGGAATTAATTGAATTGAAGCAGTATTAATTAAAATAAATAATATTTGATTATTTGTTAATTTATCTTTATTTTTATTTTCTTTTTGCATTTCTTCAATTACTTTTAGTCCACACGGTGTAGCTGAATTTCCCAAACCTAATAAATTAGATGTCATGTTCATAGAAATATTTCTATGTAATTCAGAATTTTCATCAATATCTTTAAATAAAAATTTTATTAGTGGATTAATAAAAAAATTGATTTTATTTATTAAAGTTGTATTTTTAACAATATTCATAATTCCATTCCAAAAACACATACTACCAAATAAACTAATTATTAATGAAACTGTAGATTCCATTGATTCAAAAATAGAATTATTAACGTTTGTAAAGTTTCCACAAATAATACTATATATAATTGAAATAATAATAAAAAAACACCATATAAAATTTAACATAGCTCACCTTCGTTAAATTATATGATGTCTATAATTTATTTATTTAAAAAATATTGATAAATTTCATTTTTGCTTATATTTCGGTCTTTTGAAATTTTTTTAATAATTTCTTTTTTATCTAAACCTTGATTTTCATAAAAATTATAATGTTCATCTAAACTTATTTCATTTAAATTAGAGATTTCAAATTCTTCTTTTGATTGTTTAGAACCATCCACAATTACAACAAATTCACCCTTAATATTATCCCCAATTTGTTCTAAAACTGTGGATAAATTACCTCTAATATATTGTTCATGAATTTTCGTAAGCTCTTTTGCAAGAACTACTTTTCTATCTCCAAAAACTTCTAACATTGATTCCAATGTTAATTTTAATTTATGTGGAGCTTCGTAAAATATTAATGTTCTTTTTTCAAATTTTATTTCTTCTAGTTTATCTTTTCTTTCTTTACTATTAGCTGATAAAAAACCTATAAAACTAAATTCTTTTGTACTCATTCCAGAAGCAATCAAGCCATTTACAAATGCCACACATCCGTGGAATAGGAACTATTTCAATATTATTTTCAATAGCTTTTTTTATTATTTCTTCTCCTGGGTCAGATATTCCTGGAGTTCCAGCATCAGAAACAAGCGCAATATTTTTTCCTTCTAATAATTTTTCTATTAAAATTAGACTCTTCTTTTTTTCAGTTTGTTTATAATAGCTAATTAATGGCTTATTTATTTCAAAATGATTTAATAACCCTAAAGTATGCCTTGTATCTTCTGCTGCAATTAAATCAACTTCTTCTAATATTCTTAATGCTCTTAATGTAATATCTTCTAAATTACCTATTGGAGTAGCAACTAAATATAATTTTCCGATTCATTATTTTCTTTCCTTACTATATATTTTTAAAATTTCATCTGTATATTCTCCATTATCTTCATATACTATTAATGGTTCCAATACTTTCAAAAATTCTCCTGAATATTTTACACCTTTTATTAAAACTAAATTTGGTTTTTCTTTTGCTTTTGAATGAACAAATCTAATTTCTTTTGGTTCTAATTTATATTTTCTCATTAAATACAAAATATCTACAAGTCTTTCTGGTCTATGTATCATATAAAAAGTTCCATAATCTCTTAACATTTTAAATGATTTTATAATTATATCCTCTAAAGAACATTTCACTTCATGCCTTGAAATAAGCTGTTTTTCACTTTCACTTTTCAAACCTGAATTATCTTTTTGGTATGGTGGATTTGTAACAACATAATCAAAATATTCAAGTGGAAAATAATTTTCAATATTTAAAATATTATCATTAATTATTTTTATTTTATTTTCTAAATTATTTAATTCGACACTTCTTCTAGCCATATCAGCTACATCTTCTTGAATTTCAATTCCAATAATTTCTTTGCATTCAGTTTTTTTAGATAATAAAATACTAATAATTCCAGTTCCTGTTCCTATATCTAAAATTTTAGAGTTTTTTTTCATATTTTTAGCAAAATCAGATAAAAGAACACTATCAATTCCATATTTAAACCACTTATTATTTTGAATTATTTTTAAACCCTTATATTCTAAATCATCAATAACCTCATTTTCTTTTAATTCTATCTTTCCCACCACACTTTTTAAATAAATTAACAAAAATTATTATACCATAAAAAACTGGTGTTTTCAACAAAAACACCAGTTTTGAATTATATTTTATTTTTTGTTTATTAATCTTCAACCTGCCAATTTAGAATTGGATAACCGTATATTCCCATTTTAAATTTATCTCCTAATACATCTAAAATATTTGGCATATCTTCTTCATCTGTTACCTTCAAAATATCATTATAATTTCCATCGAAATCTCCACAAGGTGGTAAATTTTCATACATTAATACTGAACAATTTTCAGCAAAACATTTAACACCGTTTTCATACGCGTAACCAGTAAAAAAACCAATTTTATTTTCTTCATAATCTAAATTTTCAATAAATATTTGACTATTATTATGACAATTTTCTAAACGTGAACCAAAAGTTCTTCCAACAATACCACCACAATTCACTCGTAAATCTGTATCTGACAATTTTATGTTCCCAATATTATAGCAATTATTTAAAGAACAATTATCCACTTCTAAATCGCCTACCATTCCACCAACATATTGTACTCCTCCAATAGCTATTAAATCCCCACCATTATAACAACAATCAAAAATATCATCACTTAGCGCACCACCGACCACTAATTCCTCCAATAACATTAGAACTATCACTAGCTATACCAGTTACTATTGCTAAATTATAACAATTTTTTATGAAATTTGCACTAGAGGCAATACCACCTGCAAAAGATTTTGCCGTTTTATTAGCTTTTGATAAAATTTTACCTGATACAAAACAAGAATTAATTTTTCCATAACTACGGGATACTATTCCTCCAACAATAATAGAATTGACTCCGTTAGATGTCAACTCTCCATTTATATTGCAATTTTCCAATCCTAAATTTTCTATTTCTCCAAAATTAATTCCAAATAATCCTAGAATTAAATCATTAACATTGTCTTCCACTTTTTTATTTATATATAAATTTTTTATTATTTTTTCGTTTCCATTAAATATCCCTTTAAAACTTTTATTTACATATCCATTCTCATTTGTTGTTACCCCAATTGGTTTAAATCCTTCCCCACTTGTTAACAATGTTTTTAATTCTCCATTATATCCATATTTTCCATAATCTGTTCTATATGGATCTACATAGGATTTTGAAGAATTAAAATCCAAACTTAAACCCAATTTAATTGTTTCTCCTTCATATGTTGTTCCATTTGTTACACTATTTGCAAAATACACTAAATCTTCTATACTATTTATTATTTTCTCACTTCCATTTTCTTCCAATTTTCCTGGATTTTTATCTTTCACTTGTTCTACATTTTTTACACCACTTACAGTCTCATCAATTAATTCAGTCATTTTTTCCAGATTTGCTCTTTCACTTCTATCTCCCAATTTCGTTTTTTCACTTGCGCTTTGTGCTCTTCCTATTATTCCATTTTCCCCTACAACTAAAGAAATTGAAACTCCAGCCAAAATTAATAATACTATTATTGTTATAATTAAAGCTATAAGCGTTATTCCTTTGTTTTCCCTCATTTTCTTCTGTTCCTCCTCTAATTATTTAATATTATTCTACTTTAATTGTTGGCAAATGTCAACACATATTATTTCATTTTTTTATAAAATTAATAAAAATACATTTACTTTATGAGGTTATTATGGAATTATCTGACGCTTTAAAACAAAGAATTCTTAACTTAATACAAGAAAGAAATTTAAGTGTTTCAAAACTAAGTACTCTAGCTGGAATTTCACGTTCTACATTATCAAAATTTCTATCTGGAAAAAGAAAATATATACAAATTGAAATTATTGAATATATATGTGAAGCTTTAAATATAAAACTTGCAGATTTCTTTAATGATAAACTTTTTGATAATATTTGTATATCTGATATTAAAATAAATTAATATAATAAATTTAATAAAATTATTGACAATCATACATTTTCGTAGTACAATATAGATAACTTAATAAAGTATTTATATATTTGCGTAATTTATAAGTGAGAAAGAGATGCAATGGAAGAAGGCATCTCTTTTGTTATATAAAAAATAAGGAGTAGCAAATGGAAGTTGCTACTCCTTTAAGATTAGATATGTACTAATCTTTAACCTGTTCATTTTGGTCATTAGTCTCTTGTTTTTGCTCTTTTTCATTAAGTAATTTTTCAACCAATTTCCAAATAATATCTGCGTAATTCATAAGCTCACCCCCTTCATTAAAGATTTCCTTTATGAAAAGGATATATCTATTATACAGCAGATATTTATATTTTTCAACTCACTTTTGTAAAATTCTTAATATTTCAAAACACAAAAACCTGATACATTATTTAAAATATCAGGTTTTTATTTTTTAATTCTTATCCAAATTTCTTGCAAATTCATTTGTTAAATTAATTGATGATTCAGTAAATCCTTCAACTTCTTCCCCATCTATTAAAAATTTTACCGTTTGAACTTCATTTAATTCTGTTAGTGTATTAACTATTGTATATATTATATTTGATTTTTTTAATACATCTCCATCTATGTTATCAACAAATTCTTTAGAAAGATTAACTATTGCACATGTTTTATTTAGCTTAACGTCAATAACTCTAGTATCATCAGGAATTGCCTTTTTTAAGTTTTTATCTTTTGGTCCTTCTATGAGCATTCCAACTAAAACTAAATATGGATTTCTAAGCAGCTCTTTAGAATCTATAAGCCTACTTTCACTTTGTATTTCTCCATCACTATTAAGAAAATATAATGTAATTAACGTTTTTCTAAGTTCACTATCTGAAATCTCTACTTCTGGTATGTACTCATTAATTATTTCCTCATTTTTGTTAAAAACTGTATTTATAACTATCATATAAATAAGTCCAATAATCAATAAAACTAAAAATATTCCCATAAAAATCTTTTTTTTCATAATAAATCCTCCTTTTTCTTATAAAATATTATGCTTGTATTTAAAAGTTAGAACAATTGAATATTAAACCTTAAAATAACCTTAACTCTAATAAATTTTGGTATTATTATCAATTGACAAATTTGTTAAAACATTATATATTATATAAAGGTTTGTGAAAGAAAAGAGGAAGGAAATATTAATGGAAGAAGATTTACTTTTAGTTGGCTTAGACATAGGATCTACAACAATCAAAATTGTTGTAATGGATAGCAATGAAAAAATCATATACAAAGATTATACTAGACATTTATCAGATACTAAAAATACTATGTATCAAGTATTAACTAAATTATTAAATGATTTTCCAAATAATAAATTTAAAATAGCATTAACTGGTTCAGGAGCTCTTGAAATTTCTAAATTATTAGAAATAGAATTTATACAAGAAGTTATTTCTTGCAAAAGAGCTGTTGAAAAATACATACCTAAAACAGATGTAGTAATTGAGTTAGGTGGAGAAGATGCAAAAATTATTTATTTTGATAAATCTATAGAACAAAGAATGAATGGTACTTGCGCAGGTGGAACAGGCGCATTTTTAGACCAAATGGCTTCACTTTTAAATACTGACACAGCTGGCCTTAATGAATATGCTAAAAACTATAAGACCATTTATCCAATTGCTTCTCGTTGTGGTGTATTTGCAAAAACTGATATTCAACCACTTTTGAATGAAGGCGCTGCAAAAGAAGATATTTCTGCATCAATTTTTCAAGCTGTTGTTAATCAAACAATTTCTGGACTTGCTTGTGGAAGACCAATCAGAGGAAATGTAGCATTTTTAGGTGGACCTTTAAATTACTTATCCGAATTGCGTAAAAGATTTATTGAAACACTTGAACTTACAGATGATGAAATAATTTTGCCAGAAGATGCCCATCTTTTTGTAGCTAAAGGAGCAGCATTAGACTCTGAAAAAACATCTGCAATTTCACATTCTGAATTAGAAAAAAAATTAAAAAAATTTAAAACTACTAAATATTCCGAAAGCAAACCTTTAGCTCCTTTATTTAAAGATGAAGAAGAATATAACAAATTTAAAGAACGTCATAATAAAGAAAAAGTAAAAAGAGCTTCTTTAGAAGGCTTTAAAGGTGATTGTTTTTTAGGAATTGATGCAGGTTCAACAACTACAAAATTAGTTCTAATAGATAATAATGGAAGATTATTATATTCATTATATAAAAGTAATCAAGGAAATCCTTTAAAAAGCGTTATTTTAATGCTTAAAGAATTATATAAGGTTTTACCTAAAGAAGCAAAATTAAGATTTAGTGGTGTAACAGGTTATGGTGAAAAATTAATTCAAACTGGATTAAATATTGATTTAAATGAAATTGAAACTATTTCCCATTATACTGCTGCAAAAGAATTTATGCCAAATGTCAATTCAATAATTGATATTGGCGGTCAAGATATGAAATACATAAAATTAAAAAATAATACTATTGATAATATAATGCTAAATGAAGCCTGTTCTTCAGGATGTGGTTCATTTATTGAAACTTTTTCAAAAAGCTTAAAATTAAGTATTGAAGACTTTGTAACTGAAGCTATAAAATCTAAAACTCCTGTTGATTTGGGTTCTAGATGTACAGTATTTATGAATTCGAAAATAAAGCAAGCTCAAAAAGAAGGTTTTAGTGTTGGAGATATTTCGGCAGGGCTTTCATATTCTGTTATTAAAAACGCAATTCAAAAAGTAATGAAAGTTAGAGATGTAAATTCTCTAGGAAAAAATATAGTAGTTCAAGGCGGAACATTTTATAATGATGCTGTTTTAAGAGCATTTGAATTAATTACCGGTAAAAATGTCATTCGTCCTGATATTGCTGGACTTATGGGAGCTTATGGTGTTGCTCTTTTATCAAAAGAACAATATAATTCAAATTTAGATATGACTTATTATTCTACAATTCTAAAACTTGATGAATTAGATAAATTAGATGTTAAAATCTCACATGTTAGATGTGGAAAATGTGAAAACAATTGCCAATTAACTGTGAATAAATTTGGTAATGGAAAAATATTTATTTCTGGAAATAGATGTGAAAAAGGAAATGGAAATATTACTCAAAATTCAGAGCTTCCTAATATTTATAAATATAAATATGAAAGGTTGTTTAATTATGAACCATTGCCTTTAGATAAAGCAAAACGTGGTGTAATAGGAATTCCTAGAGTTTTAAATATGTATGAAGACTATCCATTTTGGTTTACTTTCCTTACAAAATTAGGTTTTAGAGTAATTATTTCTGAAAAAAGTAGTCGTCAAACTTATGAAAAAGGTATAGAATCTATGCCATCTGAATCTGTTTGCTATCCAGCAAAACTTTCACATGGGCACGTTATGAGTCTTCTTGAACAAGGAATTACTACTATATTTTATCCATGTATCCCATATTCTAGGCAAGAATATAACAATGTAGATAATCATTATAATTGCCCTATTGTAATATCTTATTCTGAAGTTTTAAAAAATAACATTGAAGAATTAAAAAATAATAAAATAAAATTTATTAATCCATTTTTACCTATTGATAATATTAAAAATTTAGTAAAAGTCATTTATGAACTTGATTGCTTTAAAGAATATAAATTTACTAAAAAAGAATTAACTATTGCAGCAAAAGCTGCTGAAGAAGAATATCAGAATTATCGAGAAGATATTCATAAAAAAGGTCAAGAAGTTTTAAAATATATTGAAGAAAATGACAGTCGTGGAATAGTTTTAGCTGGTCGCCCATATCATGTTGATCCTGAAATTAACCACGGAATTGATACATTAATTACAAGTTTAGGTTTATGTGTTTTGTCAGAAGATAGTATCTCAAATCAAGTTGAAGCAAAACATCCTATTCGTGTAGTTGACCAATGGGTATTTCATTCAAGACTCTATGCTGCAGCTGATTTCGTTGGAAAAAATGATAGACTAGAATTAATACAATTAAATTCTTTTGGATGTGGTGTTGATTCTATTACAACAGATCAAGTTGAAGAAGTTTTAAAAAGCTATGATAATATGTATACATTGATAAAAATCGATGAAATAAACAATTTAGGAGCAATTAGAATTCGTGTTCGTTCACTTCTTGCAAGTATGAATAAAAAACTAAAATTACAAAAAGAACTTGAAAAAGATACTAAAAATAATAATCTAGGAGATTATAGTTCAAAAAAAGTAACATTTACAAAGGATATGAAAGAAGCTGGATATACCATCTTATGTCCACAAATGTCACCTATTCATTTTGATTTATTTGAATCTGCCGCTAAACCTTGTGGTTATAATATAGTAGTTTTAAAAGAGTTTACTTCTAAAACAGTGGATACCGGATTAAGATATGTAAATAATGATGCTTGTTATCCTGCCATTTTAACTACTGGGCAAATGATAGAAGCTCTACAATCAGGAAAATATGATGCAAATAAAACTGCATTAATAATGTCTCAAACTGGTGGTGGATGTAGAGCCACAAACTATATAGGATTTATTAGAAAAGCTTTAAATGATGCAGGATTTGAAAATATACCAATTATTTCTTTTAATGTAATCGGTATAGAAAAATCAAATGGATTTAAAATAACTCCAAAATTAGCAGAAAATTTATTAAAAGCTGTTGTATATGGAGATTTAATGCAGAAAATGCTTTATAAAAATAGAGCTTATGAAAAAAATAAAGGTGAAACTCAAAAACTGTTTGATTCATGGATACCAAAAATTAAAGATTTAATTAAAAACGGTACATATAAACAATTTAAAAAAAGTATGTATGACATCGTTAGAGATTTTGAAAAAATAGAATTTGTTCCTAATTTAATAAAGCCACGTGTCGGAATTGTTGGTGAAATATTAGTAAAATATCACCCATTTGGAAATAATTTTGTTATTAATAAATTAGAAGAAGAAGGCGCTGAAGTAGTAATGCCTGATTTTATGGGATTTTGTTACTACGTCGCAACAAATAAAATTACTTTTAATACATTAATAAAAACAAATAAAAACTTAGCTTATATATGTAAATGGGCTATAAAATTATTAAATATTTTAAATAGAAGTTATAGAGAAGCCTTATCTGAATCTAAAAAAGGATATTTACCTTTAGCTGATATTTGGGAACTTGAAGATAATGTTAAAGACATTTTATCAATTGGAAATCAAACAGGCGAAGGATGGTTTTTAACCGCAGAAATGATTGAATATCTTGAACACGATATTCCAAATATTATTTGCGTTCAACCATTTGCATGTTTACCTAACCATGTTGTAGGAAAAGGTGTAATTAAAGCAGTTAGAGAAAAATATCCTAATGCAAATATAAGCCCTATTGATTATGATCCAGGTGCTAGTGAAACAAATCAAACAAATAGAATTAAATTATTAATGACGGTTGCAAAAGATAATTTAAATAAAAATAAAAAACAAAAAAAAGCAATCGAAATTGAAAATATTGTAGATAAAAAAATAAAATCCAATAATTAATTTGGATTTTATTTTTTTATTAAATAAATTATTTTAATTATTTTGATTTTATTTTTTATTATTAATTATTAATATTATTTAATAATTAATTTTATGACCTACTAATTCTATATATTTATTTTAATACAAAAATTTCAAGGTTACTTTAATAGAATAATTGTTCTGGTATAAAATCCTTCTAATTAACATGTCTATTAATTTAGCTTACAAACAAACTCTGTTGCAAAATAAACAAGTGTTTTTGTTTTTTGAAATTTTTTAAAACATTTTTTATTTTATTACTATTTTTATATATAACTTAAATTAACTTTTTATGTTAATATTTTTGCAATTTATTTCTCATTTCTTTTATTATTGACTTCCACTACTTTTTTTGAGTAAAAAACTTAGAATTTTCTTAATTTAGTATTCCCATTTAATTTATTCTTTTGATTATTTTTTTATTGCTTTATTTGCTTTTTTGCCAATTTTATTTTTGAAATTTGACTACCAAACAGTTCTTCGTTTTTTCTTTTTTTATCTAGTTGTTTAAAAAATTTTGCGGTTTTTTTTAACTTTCATTTTTTAGCTGAGATTTATTGGCTAAATGGCAATAAAATATTAATTAATTTTACAAAAAATAATATTATATTTAATTACTTTTTATATTATCAATTAATTTATAATTTTATTTTTTTATTATTAAAATATAAATTTATTTTTACTAAAAAATATAAAAATAATTATTAATAAATTATAATTAAAAAATTTTAAAAAAACTTTTTAATTTCTGTTGACAAAAGGCGTTTTAGATGTTAATATATATGTGTTGTTATTTACAACACCAATGGAGAGGTGGTCGAGTTGGTTTATGGCACCAGTCTTGAAAATTGGCGTAGGTTTGTAGCCTACCGTGGGTTCGAATCCCACCCTCTCCGCCAAATATAATAAGCTAGATATAAACACTGTATCTAGCTTTAAATAAATGTAGGTGTACCCAAGTGGTTGAAGGGGCGAGTTTGCTAAACTTGTAGGGTTCGCAAGGGCCGCGGAGGTTCAAATCCTCTCACCTACGCCAAAACTAGCGATTGTAGTATACTTATATATGTGGTATACTACAATTTTTAATGTATGTAATAATTTATAGGAGAATTGTTCTATATGCCAATAGAATTAAAAAAATATTTTTGGGATACTGAATTTGAAAAATTAGATAAAGAAAAAAATAAAAGATATATAATATCAAGGCTCTATTGCTATGGAAACTTAAAAACAATAAAATGGATAAAAGAAAATTATAAAAATAAAGATATCGAAGATGTAGCCAGAAATTCAAGAAATTTAAATCCATTGGTTGCTAATTATTTAAGACAACAATTTAATTTGCAAAAAGAAGAAATGGCATATTACAGATGGGTTAATTCAATAAACTATGAATATTGGAGGACAAATAAATAATGTATTGGAATATTATTGATGAAAATAGATATAAACTATTAGAAAATATTACAAATACAATAAGTATACAAAATTATTATATGATTGGTGGAACTGCATTATCTTTGCAATTAGGTTTAAGAGAATCTTATGATTTTGATTTTTGTATACCTAAAGATTTCAATAATGAACTATTATTAGAAGAATTACAAAAATTAGGTCAAACTGAAGTTAGACAAAATCAAAAAGGAACTTTAGATGTTATATTAAATGGTGTACAAGTAAGTTTCTTCTATTATCCAAATGCTGTTATAAAAGAATTTATAAATCCAAAAGAAATGCCTAAATTAAAATTAGCAAATATATTAGATATTGCAGTAATGAAAGTCGTAGCAATAAGTGGTAGAGGTGCAAAAAAAGATTTTTTTGATTTATATAATATTTTAAATAAAAGTAATATAACAATAGACGAACTTGCAAAAGGTCTATTACAAAAATATGGTAATAATATAAATTTTGCAAATATAATAATGGGATTAAGTTATTTTGAAGATGCAGAACAAGAAATTTTACCTAAAGCATTTGTAGAATATAACTGGGAAGAAATAAAAAAATTCTTTATAAATTTTCAAACTGATTTTTATAAACAATTAGAATTATTCGAATTATAAAAATTTATGTAATTTTGTATATCCGTTATAAATGAATTTGAATTATAAAAAAAGAAAAGTTTTAAATACTTTTCTTTTTCAGACTGTTGACAAAGATATTAAAAAATTTTTGTCAATAGTCTTTTCTTTTTTATAAAAATATAGTAAAATAAAAATATAAATCCTTATGATTTTAACCAAGAAGAATGTAGAGATTTTTTCGAAAATATCTACATTTTTCCTTTATTTATTGATATAATGTAATTAGTTAAAACTATAAAGAGAAGAAAAAATATGTTAAATAAAATAAAAAATGTTCAAAGTGAAATTATAATGTAGATATTGGAAGAATTAGTTCCAGAAGAAAGTATATACAGAAAAATAGATAAGTACATAGATTTTAATTTTATTTATGATAAAGTAAAAGATTTATATTGCAAAGATAATGGAAGACCATCAATAAATTGAAGTGATATTATTTAAATTAGTTTTTATTCAAACTTTAGATGGTTTAAAATCGATGAGAAAAACATACGAAAAAATAAAAGTAGATTTAGAATATAGATGGTTTTTAGGAATACCACTAGGAAAAGAAACTCCCCACTATTCAATATTTAGTCAAAAATTATATAAGAAGATTTAAAGATAGTAATATATTTGAAGAAATCTTTGTAAATCATGATTCCAAATCATTTATAAATAGAATGAATTATATAGAAAAAACATTTAATTTTAAAATAAAAGAAGTAGGAGTCGATTCGGGCTACGATACTTTAGAAATAAATCTAAAAAAAAAGAATCATTTTTTGATTCTTATTTTTTTATTTTGAATATACAACTTCTCCATATTTTGAAATACTTTCTAAAAATCCGCTTCTATCATCATCTTCAATCAATAATATTGGCTCAATATCAAATGAAATATCTCTTGTTAATCTTACAAGTTGTCCCATTTGTTTTAAAATATTTTTTTGAACATCTTTTTTTGAAACAACAACTGCAACATCTATATCTGAATTTTTTCTATAATCTCCTCTTGCATAAGAACCATACAAGATTATTTTATTAACTATCATATTAGATACAACAACTTTAGCATATTCTTCTACTAATTTTCTAGCTTGTTCTTTATCCATTTTACAAATTCCTCCGTTTCTTTTATTATCTTTTCACATTCAGCTCTTTTTAATGTATCATAAAGCATTTGCTTATATTCAGGATATCTTCTTTCAATATAAAAAGGAATTATGTCATCTATAAAATCTTTTTGTTCTTCACTTAATCCCTTATATAAATTAGCTTCCGTTGCAAGTCTTCTCATATTATGAGTATATGGAGAAGTTTTTTTATTATTAAAAACATAATACGCTTTTAACATTTTTTCCATTGTTTGATTACACATAAATCATACATATAAATATCTTTCTGTTGTTAACATAGCTTTTGCTGTATCTAAATCATAAAATGCTAATTCCATCCAATAATCTACTTTATCAAAATCACTCATATATTTGTACCCTTTCTTTCATTACATTATTCACGAATAATTTTCTCGCAAGTTCTCCATCTTCATCAGAATCTTTTTCTAGATAAACTTCTTCACTAATTATATCTACATCTTTTTTCAAAATATTTTTCAATTCTATTTCAAATTCTATTAAATCTAATATCGTCTTTAATTGTGTTCCACCTGATATCATAATCTGAATTTTTATTTGCTTCATTTCTAGCATAAGATCCAAAAAGATACGCTTTCTCTATTCCATATTTTTTAATATTTGAAATATGCAATTTTTAATTTCTTCTATTGTATATATTTTTTCATTCATAAAAAACCACCCATTCTTTTACTTTACATTTAATAGTTCTATTTATATTAGTAGTATAACACACTCTCTACAACTTTTAAACATTTTTTTACTTTTTATAACTGAATTATAAAAACGAGTACGTTTTTTTCATTAATTTATAATCTTTTTTTAATAAATTAGTATATTTTATTATTAGCAAATTTATCAGTCCTCTTTCTCTAAATCTTTCCACATTTCATCTAAATTAGTATATCCTTTACTTAATCCTATTCCCTTTTCTGCATCTTCAATAGCTTTTGTAGTTTCAGAATTTAATTTTGGCACTTTTATTTCAAATGGAATACTTTCAGTTAAGATTATTTGTCTTAATAACATATTGATAACATTTGTAAAATTTGTTCCTAAATATTCAAGAATTTCTTTTGCTTGTTCTTTTACTTTTTCATCTACATTAACATTTATTGTAACCATAATATCATCTCCATAATATATGTATATTATAGCATGTTATATACATATACTCAATATTTTATACTTAGAATTTTTACAATTTTTTCATCAAAAAAGAATCGATTTTTTTCGATTCTTAAAAACTTACAATATTAAATCTTTTATATCAACTTCTAAAACATTAGCAATGTCTAACAGAACTTCCAGAGACATCTTTTTAACTACATTTGGTGCTTCAATTTGAGTCATATAACTATAACTAATACCAACCATATTTGCTAAATCTTCTTGTTTTAAATTTTTTAACTTTCTATATTTGCTAATATTTGCCCCTATTTTTTTATAAAAATCACCATATTTTAAAGTCATTATTTTCTCCTTTTTTTATATTATATAAAAAATTTTTAAAAAACACTTTCACAAATAGTGAAAGTATGCTATAATTTAAAAAAGGAGGAACAAAAGAAATGAAAAAAAACAAAGGAATAACCTTAATTGCTTTAATTATAACAATTATTGTACTTTTAATTTTAACCCGGCATAAGTATCTCTATGGCAGTTGGCGATAATGGAATTTTATCTAGAGCTAAAAATGCAAAAGAAGAAACTGATTTATCAAAAGAAAAAGAAATCTTAGAACTATCAATATCTTCTGCTTATACTGAAGAAAGTTTATATCGTGAGCTTACTCTTGAAAGTCTAAAAAATAGTTTAGATTCAAACTTTGGAAATAATGAAACTACTCTTACAGAAAATCCAGATAAAACTTTTACTATAAAAATAAAAAAAAGTGGAAATGAATATCAATTAACTAAAACTGGAAAAAAAATAAACGTTAATAAAGTAAAAGATAAATCTCCAGCTGAACTTGCTGGAAGCGGAACAGAAGTTGAGCCATATTTAATAGAAAGTATTGAAGACTTAATATTTTTCTCTTATCAAGTAAGAGAAGGAATTGAAAATTATGAAGGAAAATATATAGAATTAACAACGGATTTAAATTTTGCATCAAGTAATAGTTACGTTAATCCTAATTCCAACTATTCTCAATACGGATATGATGGAAATATTAAAAATTCAATTGATAAAAATGGATTTATTCCAATTGGTGAATTAAGCAGTAGTGGAACAGATTCTCAAAAGGTTTTTAAAGGAACATTTGATGGAAAGTATCATAATGTAATAAATTTAAATATAGGCCAAAATTTACAATTATCAAAAAATGAAAATGGAAATATTGGATTTTTTTCATCAAATTTAGGAATAATAAAAAATTTAAAACTTATTTTAAATTGTGATGTATCTATTCAATGTGAGGAATGGGCATCTGTGGGAATTGTTTCTGCAGTTAATCAAGGAACTATTCAAAATTGTAGTGTAAATGGATTAATTACATATACAGCTGATTCAAAAGGTATTAATCTTGGTGGATTAGTAGGAGATAATTATGGAGGAATTATAGAAAACTGTTTTAGCAATATGAAATTAACGCTGAATGTAATTAATGCAAAATGGTTAAGAGTTGGTGGTATTTGTGGAACTTTAGATAAAATTACAACTGTAAAAAATTGCTATAATACTGGAAATATTACTGTTAGTATAGATAATGGAGAATTACTACAAAATTACATTGGTGGCGTAATAGGTACTGTTTATTCAGACGCTATTATTGAAAATATATACAATTTAGGAAAAATAAGTGAAATAACATCATTAGACAAAGGTTTAATTTTAGATTCATGTATAGCATATTATATGCCTGATAAAAATTACAAAAATAAAGCTTATAGTTTGAATGATTTAGTTTCAACTGAAAATCCATCATCAATTATAAAAAATAATTTTACATTAAAAACAAAAAATGAATTACAAGGTTCTGCTGGCGTTACACTTTTAAATCAGGACAATGATAATCCTATTTGGATAGAAGATACAATTGAAATTAATAATGGCTATCCAATTTTTAAATGGCAGACTGAAAATAATTAAATAACTCTAAAGCAGGTTTAACCTGCTTTTTTTTTTTTTACTTAATATAACTACATATATCTTATTACTTTGTCAAACTATAATAAAATATAAATAAACAATTTTTTATCATTTAATTTCTACTTATTTTATTAATTATTTTTTTCACTCATTAATTCATTTTTATTTATTTAATTATTTGTTTTTATTAATTAATCTTTATTTTCATTAATTTTTTATCATTTTATTTTGTCATTTTGCCTATTTGTTTTCTTTGGGTAACTTTTTGTTTTTTTATCACTCTTATTCAATATTTGCTAATTTATTTTCTTTTTCGTTTTTAAGAACTTTTGTTCATAAGTAAAAACCTCAACTTGATTTAACTATTTTAAAATCTTCATAATTATTTTTTAAAAGAATAAACATACGTTTTGTTTTTAACTCTTTTTCAAAAACGTTTTTTATTTTATAAATTCTTTTCCTTTTCTAAATTTTTATAGTTTTTATGTTAATCTATTTTTAAGAACTACTATATTCTCATTTATCCGGATTTCCTCGCAACTTTTAATTTAAAAAAATTGTTTTTTAATTAATTTTTTTATTAGCATTTTCCAATTTCAACATTTTATTTCTTTATCTTTTATATTGTTATTTTGGCAATTTAGTCTTATTTTTTAGATTCGAGAATGTTTGTTTGCTTTTTGAAACTTTTTAAAATTTCTTAAAATTTTTTCACGCTTTTTTTTTATTTTCTATTTTTTTACTTTTTTCATTGCCTTTTAGTCAATTTATACTAAATATCTTATTCTTTTTTGTAATTTTTGGCACTTCTCATTCTTTAATTTTCTACTTATTAATTTTTATTTTTTATTATAATCCATAATAACTTTAATAAAAGTTTCTTTAACATTATTCAATTATTTATTTGATTATTTATTTTGTTAATTAATTTTTAATTGTCTAATTATTTATTTTTATTAATTAATTTTCATTTATTTAATTATTTATTTCATTAATTAATTAATTAATTATTAATTGCTTAATTATTTATTTTTACTAATTAATTTTAATTTATTTAATTATTTATTTTTATTAATTAATTTTTATTTATTTAATTATTTATTTTATTAATTAATTTTTAATTGTTTAATTATTTATTTTATTAATTAATTATTAATTGCTTAATTATTTATTTTTACTAATTAATTTTAATTATTTAATTATTTATTTTTATTAATTAATTTTTATTTGTCTAATTATTTATTTTTATTAATTAATTTTTATTTGTCTAATTATTTATTTTTATTAATTAATTTTTATTTATTTAATTATTTATTTTTATTAATTAATTTTATTTGCTTAATTATTTATTTTACTAATTAATTTTATTTATTTTATTAATTAATTTTAATTATTTATTTTTATTAATTAATTTTATTTGTTTAATTATTTATTTTTACTAATTAATTTTTATTTAATTATTTAATTTATTAATTAATTTTATTCGCTTAATTATTTATTTAATTATATGTTTAATTATTAATTTTATTATTCAGATGACATACTAATAACAGTAAGCCAAAAATTTTCAATCCACTTTTGTAGAATACTTGTTCTGGTATGAAATCCTTCTAATTGATTTATCTATCTTTTTTTCTTTAAAATAAACTTTACCGATTGATAAACGTCTGTTTTGTTTTTTAAAAATTTTTGAAAAAATTTTTAAAATTTAATACTATTTTATATTAAACCAATTTTAACATCTTATGTTAATCTATTTGCTAATTATCTTTTAGTCCTTTTATTATTGATTTCCTCTATTTTTATTAAGTAAAAAAATTCATTTTTTTAAAATTTTGCATTTCTAATTAATTTGTTTTTAAAATTATTTTTTTGCCCTTTTATTTGGCTTTCAGTCAATTTTATCTTCAAACTTTGACTACCAAACAGTTCTTCGCTTTTCTCTTTTCTTTCCAATTTTCTAAAAAATTTTGCGGTTTTTTTTAACTCTCACTTTTTAACTCAAATTAATTGACTAATAGTCAAAAAAGTTTTCTCTTATTTAAATAAATATTTTAATATTATTTATTTTTCCATAAAAAAATAGTTAAAATTCATTTAAATAAATTTTAACTATTTTAATTATTAATTAATATTACTTTATTATTTATTTTTTAAATCGCCTTATTTTTTATTTTCGCGATTTAATTTTCTTTATATAATTTATTATTTTTATGTCTTGCTATAAAATTTTTATTTTGCTCTGCTATTTCTATAGCATATTTTTCTTCACTTGATAACTGATAAGTAGATTCTCCATTTTTAATTGGCTTTGCATAAATATTTGATGATTCAGAACCATATAAACCATTTAATACTACTCCATTGTCATTATTATCTAATAATGCTATTGCAAAACTTAAATCACTTCCAACATCTTTAAAAGCATTATATCTAACTAAACCTATCTTTTGAATACAAGAATTAACATCATAATCTAACTTAGTATAATATGCTTTTATTTCTGAATTATCTTTTTTTATTTCATTTACATCTCTTAAATATTCTTTTAATATTAAATCTAAATCAGTTCCATTTCCTATCTTCTTTATAAGTATTAAATAATCTTTTTTTATTTTCAATATTTTATAAATACAAAATAAAATTAAAATCATTAAAATTATATTTAAGAAAAATGAAAATAGTAAAAAATTATCAGTTTTTACAAATTCTAATAAGTTTTCCATTAAAATCAATCCTATCCTTATTTTATTTTATTATCTTTTGTATAAACTTTATTTATTTTTTTATTAATTCTAAAATTCTTTCTAAATCATCATTTGAATTATATTGAATAATTATTTTTCCTTTTTTTGGTCCTGCATTTAATTTAACTTTTGTTCCAAAAAATCCTTGAAATGTATCCTCTATATCTCTAAATATTGCTTCATATTTTATATCTTTATTTTTCGTTTTCTTTGTAGCTTTTGTTTTTTGTACTAATTCTTTAACTGTATCTCCTTGTTCAATTATATTTAAAGCCATATTATATTGTTTTTCATTATCTTCTATTGAAAGTAATGCTTTGCAATGACCCTCTGTTAGTTTACCCTTTAAAACTAAATCTATTACTCTTTCATCTAAATTTAATAATCTTACACTATTTGCTATACTACTTCTAGCTTTTCCTAAAACCTCGGCAACATCTTGCTGTGTTAAAGAATATTCATCCATAAGAGTTTTAATTCCTCTAGCTTTATCAATAGGATTTAAGTCTTCTCTTTGAACATTTTCAATTAAAGAAATTTCTTTATTTTTTTTCTCATCATCATCTCTAACAATTGCAGGTATTTCAGTAATTCCAGCTTTTTTAGAAGCTCTCCATCTACGCTCTCCAGCAATTATTTGATAATAATTATCTTTTTTTGTAACAATAATTGGTTGAATTACACCATATCTTTTTATTGATTCTGATAATTCTTCTATAGACTCGTCATTAAAAGTTTTTCTTGCCTGTTTTTCATTTGGTTCAATTTCAATTAATTTTATTTTTTGAACTAATTCTTGATTTTCATTTTGTTTTTCTTCTTCTGAAATTGCTCCTCCAAATAAAGCATCTAAACCCTTTCCTAATCCACTCTTTTTAACAGTCATAAGTATTCCCTCCTATTCTCCTTTGTTATTTGCTAAAACTTCTCTAGCAAGTTTTTCATAACATCTAGCCCCTTTTGATTTTGGGTCATATATTGAAATTGGCATACCATAACTTGGGGCTTCACTTAATTTAACATTTCTTGGAATTACAGTTTTATATACCTTATCATCAAAGTATCTTTTAACTTCTCTTACAACTTGATTTGACAAATTAGTTCTAATATCATACATTGTAAGAACTGCCCCTTCTATTTCTAAATCTTTATTTAAGTGTTTTTTAACTAAATTTATTGTATTTATAAGCTGTTCTAATCCCTCTAATGCATAATATTCACATTGCACAGGAATAAGTACAGAATCAGAGGCTGTAAAAGCATTTAGTGTAATAAGTCCTAGTGATGGTGGACAGTCTATAATTATATAATCAACTTTTTCTCTAATTACCTCTATCTTTTCTCTTAATCTCTGTTCTCTAGACATTTGTGATACCAGTTCAACTTCAGCTCCTGCAAGACTTACATTAGCAGGACATATTTTTAAAGATTTTATACAAGTATCTTTTAATACTGATATTATGTCAACTTCATCTATTAATAAATCATAAGTTGAAAGTTCAACATCTTTATCTATGCCCAAACCACTCGTTGCATTTCCTTGAGGATCAGCATCAATTAGTATTACTCTTTTTCCTTTTTTTGCAATTATAGTAGCTAAATTTACTGCTGTTGTAGTCTTTCCGACACCGCCTTTTTGATTTGCAATTGCTATAACTTTTCCCATCTGTATCACTCCTTTTTTATATTTTATATAATATAAAAATTTAACTAATATGTCAATATCTTTTTAACAAAAAAGAACTAATTTTTAAATTAGTTCCTAAATTATTACATAAAGAATATCCCTTATAAAATAGGCTCTTTTAGAGGTTTTGCCTGTCCCCTTGGATATCTTTTTGGTGTTTCTTTTATCTTTCTAATTATAATAATATTTCTTTCCAATTCTTCATCAATATAAAAACTTTCAACTTTCTCTATTTTTCCTCCAAGAACCTCTATTGCCTTTTTAGAACTATTTAGTTCTTCCTCAAAATTTGGTCCTTTCATACAAATAATAATTCCACCAACTTTAACAAATGGTATTAAATATTCAACTAATGTAGACATATTAGCAACAGCTCTTGAAACTGCAACATCAAAAAGCTCTCTATTTTCTTTGGCAAAATCTTCTGCTCTTGAATGAACACAATTTACATTTTTCAAATCTAATTGTTCTATAATATCTTTTAATACTATTATCTTTTTATTTACAGAATCAAGCAATGTAAGAAATAGTTCTTTGTGGAACAATTTTATTGGAATACCTGGAAAACCCGCTCCAGTTCCAACATCAATTACATTAGAATTTTCATCAATATAATTATTAATTGTTAAACTATCTATAAAATGTTTCACAATAAATTCTCTTTCATTTTTTATTGCTGTTAAATTAATTTTTTCATTCCATTTCAATAAAAGTTTCATATATTTAAAAAACTTTTCTTCATTAATTGGATTTCCAATATTATTATTTAAAAGTTCCTTATGGAACAATTCTTTAAATTCCTCTAATTCCATATATTTCCTCTTTCTACTTTTTGGTTTGCAAATAAATTAATAATACAGATATATCTGCTGGTGAAACTCCAGAAATTCTAGATGCTTGTCCTATTGAATATGGTTTAATTACATTTAATTTTTGTCTTGCCTCTAATCTTAAACCTTTTATATTATTATAATCTATGTCATCTGGTAATAATTTTTCTTCCATCTTTTTAAAGCTTTCAACTTGTTTTTCTTCTAAATTAATATACCCCTCATATTTTATCATAATTTCAGCTTCTTTCCAAATCGCTTTTTCTAATTTAGGTCTATTTTTATCAATTTCAGTTAATTTTTCATAGTCTAATTCTGTTCTTTTTAAAAGCTCAGCAAGTTTTACACCGCCAGTTACAGTATTTGTTCCATATTTTATCAAAAATTGATTAAGCTCTTCTGTAGGCTTAATATTAGTAGTTTTTAACCTTTCTATCTCTTCTTCTATTTGTTTCTTTTTTTCTAAAAACTTCTTATACCTTTCATCAGATATTAATCCAATTTCATGTCCTATTTCAGTTAATCTAATGTCAGCATTATCTTGTCTTAATAATAACCTATATTCTGCTCTTGAAGTCATCATTCTATATGGTTCTTGTGTACTTTTAGTTACAATATCATCAATTAATACACCTATATAAGCCTGACTTCTATCAAGGATTATAGGTTCTTTTCCTTGAATTTTTCTAACAGCATTTATTCCAGCTATTAATCCTTGACAAGCCGCTTCTTCATATCCTGAAGTACCATTTACTTGTCCTGCAAAAAATAATCCTGAAATATTTTTAATTTCTAATGAGCTTTTTAATTGTGATGGTTCTATACAATCATATTCTATTGCGTAAGCAGGTCTAGTAAATTCACAATGTTCTAGACCAGGAATTGTTCTATACATAGCTATTTGAACATCTTCAGGAAGTGATGAACTCATTCCTTGAATATACATCTCATCTGTATCTAATCCTATTGGCTCAACAAATAATTGATGTCTTTCTTTATCAGCAAATCTAACGACTTTGTCTTCTATTGATGGACAATATCTAGGACCCGTTCCTTCTATCATTCCAGCATATAATGGTGATCTATGTAAATTTTCTCTAATAATTTTATGTGTCTCTTCATTTGTATACGTGAGCCAACAAGGAACTTCATCACCTCTTACAATTCCATCTTCAAATGAAAAAGCCTCTACTTTTGATTCTCCATATTGAATCTCCATTTTTGAGAAATCAATAGAATTTTTATTTATTCTAGCTGGAGTTCCAGTTTTAAATCTTTGAATTTTTATTCCAGCTTTTTTTAAAGCTTCAGATAGCTTATTTGCTGGAAATACTCCATCTGGACCACTTTCAAAAGATGTTTCGCCTATAAATATTTTTCCTTTTAAATATGTACCTGTAGCAACAATTATAGCTTTTACTCCATATTTAGCTCCAATATTTGTAGTCAAACTTTTTACTTTTCCATTTTCAAATTCAATATCTACAATTTCAGCTTGCTTAATTGAAAGATTTGGTTGCTTTTCTAATGTATGTTTCATTTCCATTTGATATCTTTTTCTATCAGCTTGAGCTCTTAAAGAATGAACAGCTGGTCCCTTTGATGTATTTAACATTTTTAATTGAATCAATGTTTTATCAATATTTCTTCCCATCTCACCTCCAAGAGCATCTATTTCTCTTACTAAATGTCCTTTTGATGAACCTCCTATATGAGGGTTACATGGCATATTTGCAACACATTCTAAACTTATAGAAAATAGTAAAGTTTTCATTCCTAAACGGCTTGAAGCAAGCGCAGCTTCACAACCACTATGACCAGCGCCTATAACAGCAACATCATAATTTCCTGCATCATAAATCATTTTTATTTTCCCTTCTTTTATAATAATTAAATTTAATTTTTATCTTAAATTATACTTGAAATTCGCTAAATTGCTATTCCCTAAGCAAATAATTTTTGAATGTTTTTCGTGGAACAGGAACTAATGTTTGTATCAAATATAATTACTAAAATCTAATTTAATTCAAAATCAATTTATTTTTATTTTTATACAAATTTGATAAGTTATATGTCCCTAAGTAAAAAAATTCTTTAAAATTCATTCTAGTTAATTTTAATAATTATTATTTTCCTAAACAAAATTTAGAAAATATTTCACTTATTATATCTTCTGTTACTGTTTCACCTGTAATTTCTCCTAAGTCTTCTAAAATCTGCCTTATAGAAGTTGAAATTATATCTATTGGCATATTTTTTCTTATAGCATCTCTCGATAATTCTACATTTTTTCTTGCATTTTTTATTAAATATTTATGTCTTTGGTTTGAAACTATAATTTCTCCATCATTTGCAATTTCATTTAATTTAAATAATTTTGAAATTTCATCAAATAATTTATCTTTTCCTTCTCCAGTCTTAGCTGACATTTCAATAATTGGTTTATTTATTTCTTTTATTTTTTCATAATTTATTTTATTTTTCAAATCAATTTTATTTAAAATAATTATTGAATTTTTATTTTTTATAATATTTAAGATTTCTAAATCTTCATCATTTAATTCTCTTGATATATCAAATATAGCTATAATTATATCACTTTTTTCTGCTAATTCTTTTGCTTTTCTTACACCTATTTGTTCTACTTTATCTTGCGCTTTTCTAATTCCAGCTGTATCAATTATTTTCAAAGGAATTCCATCAATTTGTATAAATTCTTCAATAGTATCTCTTGTTGTTCCTTCAACATCAGTAACTATTGCTCTTTCCTCATTTAAAATTAAATTTAATAATGAAGATTTACCTGAATTTGGCCTTCCTAAAATTACTGTAGAAATTCCATCTCTTAATATTTTTCCATTATAAAAACTCTTTTCCAATGCAATTAGTTTATCATCAATTTTATCTAAAAATAGTAATATTTTAGAATTTGTAGTTTCTTCTATATCATACTCTGGATAATCTATAGAAGCTTCTATATCAGCCATTATCGAAAGAATATCTTTTCTAATCTCTCCTATATTTTTAGATAAAGCTCCATCTAATTGTGAAATTGAAACTTTAGCTTCTTTATCTGTTTTACTATTAATGATATCAATTACAGCTTCAGCTTGAGCAAGATCTATTCTTCCATTTAAAAATGCTCTTTTAGTAAATTCACCAGGTTCAGCTAAAGTAGCTCCATTATTTAAGCAAATTTCTAATATTTTATTCATTATTACCATTCCACCATGAGAATTTATTTCACACATATTTTCTGTTGTATAACTTTTTGGAGCTTTAAAATATGAAACTAATACTTCATCAATTATATTATTTTTTTCATCTACAATATTTCCATATTTTATTGAATATCCTTTTATATTATTAATTTTTTCTTTATTTTTTGGAATAAATATTTTTTCTAAAATTTCAAACGATTTTTCTCCACTTATTCTAACAATTCCAATTCCGCCAGTTCCTGGCGCTGTTGATATTGCAGCTATTGTTTTCATTGTGAATTTCCTCCTATATTTTTTTGTCAATTGGTCTAAAAAAATAATCAAAAATAATAAATTTAATTAAAAATAATAAAAAATTAATTATTTTTAATTATTTTTATAAAATAAAAAAGCCAAAATGAGATAATAATTTTATAAATTAAATCCTCACTTTGACTTCAGATTTTTTATATTTAATTTAAAACTTTTTATTTTTTTAATGCTACAACAACCTTTCTATAAGGCTCTTCTCCAACACTATATGTTTCTACTTTATCACTATCTTGTAATTTTAAATGTATGATTTTTCTTTCATAAGCTGACATAGGTTCTAAAGTGATTGATTTTCCAGTTTTTAAAACAGTTCCAGCTATTTTTCCAGCTAAATTTTCTAAATCTTTTTCTCTTTTTTCTCTATAACCACCTATATTTAATAAAACCTTAATTTTGAAATCCATATCTTTACTAGCAATATTAGTCAATATTGTTTGAATACTATTTAATACTTCTCCCCTATATCCTATTAAATATCCTGTATTGTCACCTTCTATATTGACACAAACATCATTTTCAGCAATTTCTATTTTATAAGTAAGATTATTTTGAGGAAGATTTTTAACAAATTCCTTTAGAAATTTATCTAGCCTTGAAATTACTAAATCTTTATCAAATTCAACTACTCTTGGCTCTTTCTTATGAGGTTTTTCTATTTTTTCTGGTTTTTCAGGAACTTCTTCTTTAATCTTTTCTTTTAACGTCATTTCTACTTTAACAACTCTTGGAGTTAAAATACTAAAGAAACTTCTTTTTTCTTCAGATTCTAAAACTTTTATATCTACTTTATTTTTTGATACTTTTAATTCTTTTAATCCTTTTTCTATGGCTTCATTAGTTGTTTTTCCTTCAAATATATAAGTTTTTTCCATTTCTTATTCTTCCTCCTTAACGAACTTATTTACAAATAATCTTTCTAATATCATTAGTAAATTACTTACAAACCAGTATAAAGCTAGACCTAAAGGAGCTATAATAGCTATACTTACTGTCATAAAAGGCATTACATATCTCATGCCTTTATTCATTGATTCCATTACATCCTCTTCTTCTGTCTTATTTTCAACTTTTATAAGCTTTTTATCCTCTTTATTTGCTTTAACTTTGTCTTTTTCCTTTTTATCTTCCATCATAATAGTATTTAATTTCATTGATAATATTGAAGTTGATACATATAATAAAGGTATTATAAATACTTTTGGATCATCTTTACAATCTTTTAATGGAATATCACTTAAATCTAAGCCTAGAAAATTCATATTCAAATTAACTGTCTTGTCAGTCTTTCCAAAACTTTTAATTATTGCTATTTCTATATAATTTACATTTTCTCCATTATTTTGTTCTTTTACTTGTTTTGTATAATCCTTAATTTTTTCGCTTGATATTTGCTTCATATATGTAAGTGGATTACTTACTAAAATGAAAATCGAAATAATAATTATTATTTGTAAAATAGAGCTAAAACAACCACTAAATGGATTCATATGTTCTTCAGAATATAAATCTCTAATTTCTTGATTTAATCTTACTGGATCATTAGAATATTTATCCTGAATTTCTTTCATTTTTTTCTGAATTTTAGCTGTTTTTTTCATCGTTTTTTGTTGTTTTAAATTACTTGGTAATAAAATTAATCTCAATAAAATTGTAAAAATTATAATAGCTAATCCATAATTATTTACAATTTTATAAATAAAACTTAAAACATAGCCAAAAAGTTTAGCAAAAAGTTTAAACAATATCATTGCTTGTCCTCCCTTTCTATATACTATTTTAAAGGATCATATCCACCTTTAGAAAATGGATTACACTTTAAAATACGCTTTATTCCTAAAAGGGTTCCTTTTATCGCACCATATTTTTCTATAGCCTGTTTTGTATATTCTGAACATGTTGGTTCATATTTACAATGTACACCTAAATTTTCTAACCATGGTGAAATAGATTTTTTATAAAATTCCAAAAATTTAATTAATATTTTCTTCATTTAATATTCCACTATTTTTAAATAATTTTATCATATCATTTTTTATGTCGTAATAACTAATCTTCTTATATTCTGATATCTTTCCTTTATTAATAATAAATAAAATATTGTATCCAAAATTTATTTTTTCTTCAATTTCTCTATAATTTTCTTTTATTAATCTTTTGAATCTATTTCTATAAACAGCTTTCCCCTGCTTTTTAGAAACTGCTATTGCTAATTTATTATAATTTTTATTATTAGTTATAATGTACATATTAATAAAATTAGCATAGAAAAATTTTCCCTTTGAAAAAAGCTTTTTAAATTCATATTTTCTTTTAATCATTATAGTTTTTTTCATTTATAAAAAATCCTCTATCCTATTATTTTTTAGGAATTTTTCAAGCTTAAATATACATTTTTTAATATTTAATAAATATCATAATAAAAAAAGGACACAAAAGTCCTATTTTTATCTGGATTTAAGCTGTTAATTTAGCTCTTCCTTTATTTCTTCTAGCTTTTAAAACTTTTCTTCCAGCAGCAGTTTTCATTCTTTTTCTAAATCCATGTACTTTACTTCTTTGTCTCTTTTTTGGTTGATAAGTTCTTTTCATCTCTATTGCACACCTCCCTAGTCTTTTATATAATTTGTATATCGTTTTGATTTCAAAAAATCATAAGCATTAAAATTATACTATAAAAGTTACCAAAAAGTCAAGCAATTCAGTCATTTTTTTCTTTTATTTTTACTTTTCTATCTTTTTTTTAGATTTCTCTTGCCATTTAAAATTATTTTTGATATTATATGAAATATATTAAAAGGGATAAAAGGATTTTCATAAATCTTTTACGGGTACAAAGTTTTCCACACATTTGACAGCTTTCAAACATGCTATTTTACTGAATTTGCGAAAATGATGTGGATAATTGTGTGGATAAATAACAAACAAATCTTACGGAAAGGAAGAGATTCTAGTGTATACTGATAAAGAAGAATTACTTACAAAAGCAAAAAATCTTTTACAAGGTGAAGTAACAAGTATTTCTTATAATACATGGATTAAAAATCTAGAAATTAGCGATATCTCAGGAAATAAAATAACATTAATAGCTCAATCAAAAATGCAAAAAGATGCAATTGAATCTAGATTTTTAGAACTGTTTATAAACACTTTTAATTACATTACTAATACATCTTGTGAATTAAATGTTATTGAAAAAACCGAAGAACAAGTAAAAGAAAAAGAATCATCCACAACATATACAAACACTGAACTGTATGCAAGTTCTGGGTTAAATCCTAAATATACATTTGAAAGCTTTGTTGTTGGTAATAATAATAAATTTGCTCATGCTGCAGCTTTAGCTGTTGCTGATAGACCTGCAATAACTTATAATCCATTATTTATTTATGGAGGCGTTGGGCTTGGCAAAACTCACTTAATGCAAGCAATAGGTAATAAAATAATTCAAAATAATCCTCAAGCAAAAGTTTTATATGTAACCAGTGAAAAATTTATTAATGAATTAATCAATGCTATTCAAGACCCTAATTATAAAAATGAACTTTTTAGAGATAAATATAGAAATATAGATGCCTTACTTATAGATGATATTCAATTTATTGCTGGTAAAAAAACTGGACAAGAAGAATTTTTCCATACTTTTAATGCTTTACATGAAAATGGAAAACAAATAATAATTTCTAGTGACAAGCCACCTAGAGATATTTCTCTTTTAGAAGAAAGGTTAAAGTCACGATTTGAATGGGGAATAATAGCAGATATAGAAAAGCCAGACTATGAAACACGTTTAGCTATTCTAAGGAAAAAAACAGGAACTGATAATCTTATTATAGATGATTACATATTATCAGTTATTGCAAATAAAGTTGATTCAAATATTAGAGAGTTAGAAGGAGCTTTGAATAAAATTGTTGCTTATGCATCATTAACACATAGTCCAATAACTATTGAAATTGCTGAAAAAGCTTTAAATGATATAGTTCTTCAAAAAGAAAAAGTAATTTCTGCTGATTATATTCAAGAAGTAGTAGCTAAATATTATAATATAGATAAAAAAGATTTAGTTTCTACTAAAAAATCTAATGATATTGTTTATCCAAGGCAAATTGCAATGTATTTATGCAGAAGTATAGGGCAAATGTCTTTTCCAAAAATAGCTGAGGAATTTAATAAAAAAGACCATACAACAATTATGCATGCTTACAAAAAAATTGAAAAAGATATTAAAGATAATTCAAATACAAAAATGATTGTGGAAAGTGTGAAAAACATTATCAAAGATTCAAAATAATTTGAAACCTTTAAAATAAATCTTTTAAAAAGAATTTCAAAATTTATGTTTTATAGAACAAAACTTTTACATAAGAAATATCTATCAAAGTCTACGGAAATGGTTTATCGGTTATTCACATATACCTTGTGAATAACTTGTTAAAAAATTGTTGATAGGTATAAAAACACAGAGGAAGATTTTTTGTGTGGACAATACGTAAAGTTTTTCACAAGTTTATCAACATAGTTTTTCTTAGGGAAATAAGGCTTTTGAAATACTTTTCCACAAAATCCACATATACTATAACTAATACTACTAAAATATATATTTATATAAAGGAGAGAAAAAAATGAACTTTGTCTGTGAAAAAGAAACTATCCTTAAAGCTATCAACTCTGTTATAAATGGTGTAGCTTCAAAAACAACAATGCCTATATTAGAAGGTATTTTAATTCAAACAAATGAAAACGAAGTAAAACTTACTTCTTATGATTTAGAAATTGGTATAGAATATATAATGGAAAGCAAAGTAGAAGAACAAGGTAATACAGTTGTTAATGCTACAATGTTTAGTGAAATTATAAGAAAATTACCTAATAAAGAAATTCGTATATCTATTAATAGTAATAACTTATTAGAAATAGAATGTGAAGGTTCTTTATATAAGTTAGCTACTATGAATCCAGATGAATTTCCAGAATTGCCAAAGATAAATATAGAGAGTTCTGTTGAAGTAGAACAAACTATATTAAAAAATATGATAAGAAAAACAATATTTGCTGTAAGTACAGAAGAAAATAGACCGATTTTTACTGGTTGCTTATTTGAAATAGCAGAACGGTAAATTAAATGTTGTAGCTGTTGATGGTTATAGATTAGCTATTAAAAGTAATAAATTAAATAATAGTAATAGTAATTTTAGTAGCGTAATTCCAGGAAAAACTTTAAATGAAGTAAATAAAATAATGTCAGATTCTTTTGATACAGTAAAAATAGGAATTTCAAAAAATCAAGCATTATTTGAAATGGAAAATTGTAAAATAGTTACTCGTTTATTAGATGGGGAATTTTTAAAATACCAAAATGCAATTCCAACTAATTGGGAAACAAGAATAAAAGTAAATAAATCTGAAATACAAGATTGTTTTGAAAGAATTCTTTTAATATCTGCATCATCAATAGAGAAAGAGAAGAAATATCCAGTAAAAATTAATATAGATATTGGAAAAGTAGTAATAAGTTGTGCAAACCAAAATGGTGATGCAAAAGAAGAAATTTATCCAGAAACAGAAGGAAAAGAATTAGAAATAGGGTTTAACCCAAAGTTTTTCATAGATGCATTGAAAGCTATTGATGATGAAGAAGTTTATATGGAATTTGGAACAAATAGATCACCATGTATAATAAAATCAGTAGAAGATGGTGATTATACTTATATGATATTACCTATAAAAATGAAAGATTAAAATGGGGCAGAGGATATCCACATTTTATTACAAAAATGTGGATATTTATAGAAGTAAAAATGTATATAGATAAAGTTACTTTAAAAAATTTTAGAAATTACGATAATCAAGAAATTAATTTTTGTAATAATATTAATGTTATTTATGGCGATAATGCTATGGGTAAAACAAACATTATTGAAGCTATTTTTTTGTGTAGTTTGGGAAAATCATTTAGAGCAAAAAAAGATATTGATTTAATAAAATTTGAAAACATATCTTGTGAAATTGATGTACAATTTGAGAAGAAGGATAGAAGTGGAAAGATAACTTGTAAAATAGATAAGCAAAAAACATTTTTAATAAATGGGGTTAAGCAAAGTAAAATAAGTGATATTATTGGAAGAATTAATTGTATAATTTTTACTCCAGATGATATATCAATAATAAAAGATGGACCAGATAAAAGGCGAAAATTTTTAGATATGATGATAAGTCGGGTTAAGACCTAATTATATACAAATTTTAAATGATTATAAAAATGTTATAGAGCAAAGAAATAATTATTTGAAGCAAATTTTAAAGGATGAGAAGCCTGTAGAAATGTTAGATGTTTGGGATGAACAATTAGCAAATCTTTCAAGTAAGATATATAAATACAGATATGAGTATATAAATAGAATAAAAGAAAAAATAGAAGTTATCCACAAAATGATAACAAATAGTGGAAATGATTCAGAAATATTAAAATTAAGATATATATCAACAGGTGATACAAAAGAAAAATATCTAGAAAATATAAAAAAAGCTAGAGAAATTGATATTCAAAGGGGATATACAAGTATAGGAATTCATCGTGATGATATAATTTTTTATATAAATCATAAGCCTGTAGCAAGATTTGGTTCACAAGGGCAACAAAGAACAGCAATTCTTTCTCTTAAACTTTCAGAACTTCAAGTTGTTTCAGAAGAAATAGGAGATAGTCCAATTTTATTATTAGATGATTTTATGTCTGAATTAGATAAAAAAAGAAGAACTATTTTATTAGAAAAGATAAAAGATAATCAAGTAATTATAACTTGTACAGATAAGATAGATTTTGAAAACAGTATAAATAAAAAATTTTTTATTGTGGAAAACCGGTGAAGTTATTGAAAAATAAACATTTTAAAGTTATCCACAAGAACGAATAGGAGAAAAAATGTATTTGCATATTGGAAAAAATTGTGTTATAAAAGATAATAAAGTTATTCGGTATATTTAATATTGAAAAAATAAAAGATACACCTGAATATAAAAGTATGTATGAAAATCTTAGTTCTAAAAATAAAATAGAAGATATTTCATGTAATCAAAAAAATAGTTTTATATTGATATCTAATATGAAAAATGATGTTAAAGGATTTATTTCTAATATAGGGACAAATACAATAAAAAAGCGAATTATAGTATAAAAGGAGAAATAAATGAAAAAAAATAGGGAGAAAATATTTTTAGTTGTGATATTTTCAATATTTACTGTTTTTTTGATATTTCAACATCAATTCTTATATTTATGTCATGATGATTATGGATATGGTGCTTTGCAATATGTAGAGGGAGTTACTACAGATGTAAAAGGAACAGATTATTCATTTTTTAGAATATTTGAATTTCTAAAAGGACATTATATAAACTGGGGTGGGAGAATCGTAGCCTTTTTCTTTGAAATAGTGATATTACACTATTTTAATTTGCAAGGTTTTCGTATAATACAATCACTTATTATTTTAGGAATATTTATATTGATATATAAAATTTTAAGAAAATGCTTAGATGAAAAAATAAACAGTCCGTTAATAGCTCTTGTTACAGTTATTTTATATGGTGTAACAGAGCTTGGAACGTTTAATCATGGATTTTTCTGGATTTCGGCTTCTGTAGCTTATGTTTTCCCAATATTTTTCTTATTTTTATTTATATATCAATATAGTTTTGCAAGAAATGAAAATCAGTCATTATTAAAGAAAATATTGAAAAATATTATAATTACTATTAGTATATTTTTAGCAACTTTTTCACAAGAGCAAATTGCAGTTGCTAGTTTAACATATATTTTATCTTTTACAATATATCATATTGTAAAAAATAAAAAGATAAATAAATTAGATATTTTCTTTAGTATTATAAGTATAATAAGTTTTCTAACTTTAATTTTAGCACCTGGTAATGAAATAAGAAAACAACACCCATCTAATAGTGGTTATTATCAATTACCTTTTTTGCAACAAATAAAAATTGGAATATTAAATACTATTGAAGGAAATTTTAATGAAAATAATAAAATTTTTTCATATTTATTTTTTGGAACAACTATATTATTTGGAATTAAAAATTTGAAAAAAGATATAGGTTTTAAAAAATTAAATGTATTAAGTTTGATTTCAGTATATGGAATATTTTTATTGACATTTATAAAGCCACAAGGATATTTTAAATTTTTAATTTATTTTTCTGAAAATAATTTATATAAAATAGGAATAATTGTAATAACGCTATTACAATTATGTTTGATTGCTTATACAATTACGATTTATCTTTGGAATAGAAATTTAAAAGAATTAGTAGTTTTATTTTGGGCTGGAATTTTATCACAAGGTGGAATGATAATTACAGCGTTTTTCCCTTTGAGAGCATCAATAATTTTTGAATATATTTATTATATAATAGCAATTTTAATATTGGGAGATGTTTATTTAGAGAAAAACATTAAAGAAATAGTAATATGTTCTGTAGTTCCATTTTTATTATTTTGTATTTTAAATATTGTTAGAATTACAAATGGATATTTAGAAAATTCTAAAATAAATAAAGAAAATGAGAAGAAATTAACAACAGCATCTAGACAAATAAAAAATGGAGAAGATGTGGATAAAATAATATTAAAAAAATTACCAAATGTTTTATATTGTGGAGAACAACCATATATGGATGGTTATGATTATATTTTAGGTTGGATGAAAGAATATTATAATTTACCAAGTGAAATTGATATTCAATATGAAAAATAGGGAGGAAAATGATGGAGAAATTTGAGCATGAGTATAATGCAGACCAAATTCAAGTATTGGAAGGATTAGAACACGTTAGAAAAAGACCAGGTATGTATATAGGAAGTGTTTCAATAAGAGGTTTACACCATTTAGTATATGAAATTGTGGATAACTCTGTTGATGAAGCATTAGCAGGGTATTGCAAAAACATAAATGTAACAATTGAAGAAGGAAATGTTATTTGTGTAGAAGATGATGGTAGAGGAATTCCAGTTGATATACATTCTAAAACGAAAATTTCAGCTGCTGAAACTGTTTATACGAAGTTAAATGCAGGTGGAAAATTTGGTGGAGATAGTGGATATAAAGTTTCTGGAGGCTTACATGGTGTTGGTGCATCTGTTGTAAATGCTTTATCTGCTTGGACTGAAGTTACTATTCAAAGGGATGGTGGAATTTTTCAAATGAAGTTTGAAAAAGGAAAAACAGTTCAGTCATTAACAAGAATTGGAGATTCTAATAAAACTGGAACAAAAGTTAGATTTTTTGCTGATGGTTCAATTTTTGAAACTCTTAATTATGAATATTCTGTATTAGAGGAAAGATTTAGAGAAATGGCTTTCTTAACAAAAGGATTAAGAATTACTCTTGAAGATAAGAGAGGAGAAGAACCTAGAAAATCAGACTTTTGTTTTGAAGGTGGATTAAAATCTTTTGTTGAATATTTAAATAAAAACAAAGAAAAAATTAATAAAGATCCTATTTATATAGAAAAAGATGGAGATGTTCCAGTTGAAATTGCTGTTCAATATACAACAGCATATAGTGAAAATATTTATTCTTTTGTAAATAATATTAATACTGTTGAAGGCGGAACACATTTAGAAGGATTTAAAAGAGCTTTAACAAAATCTTTTAATGATTATGCAAGAGAAAAAAATATATTAAAAGAAAAAGACCCAAATTTAGTTGGTGATGATATAAGAGAGGGAATAACTGCTGTTATATCTGTTAAAGTTAAAGAGCCTCAATTTGAAGGACAGACAAAGACAAAGCTTGGAAATAGTGATGTTGCTGGTGTTGTCACTTCTATTGTAAATGAAGCATTAGAAAACTTTTTAGAGGAAAATCCAAATATTGCAAAAGCAATATTGGAAAAATGTATTAGTGCCTCTAGGGCTAGAGAAGCTGCTCGTAAAGCTAGAGAATTAGTTAGAAGAAAAACAGCTTTAGAATCAACAACTCTTCCAGGAAAACTTGCAGACTGTAGTAGTAAAAATCCAGAAGAATGTGAAGTATACATAGTAGAGGGTGACTCTGCTGGTGGTTCAGCAAAACAGGGAAGAGATAGAAAATTTCAAGCTATTCTTCCTCTTTGGGGTAAGATGCTTAATGTTGAAAAAGCTCGTGCTGATAAGATTTATGGAAATGATAAATTAAATCCAGTTATACTTGCTGTTGGAGCTGGTATAGGGGCAGATTTTGATATTACAAAAATAAGATATGGAAAAGTTATTATTATGGCTGATGCTGATGTTGATGGTGCGCATATTAGAACTTTATTATTAACCTTCTTCTTTAGATATATGAGACCATTAATAGAAAATGGAAATGTTTATCTTGCACAACCACCATTGTATAAGTTTTCTAAAAAAGGAATGGAAGATTTATATTGGTACGAAGATGATATGACTGGTGCTTTTAAAATTTTAGACGAAAGAGGTGTAGACAGAGACCAAGTTAGTATTCAAAGATACAAAGGTTTAGGAGAGATGAATCCAGAACAGCTTTGGGAAACTACTATGAATCCAGAAACTAGAATTTTAATAAAAGTGAGTCTTGAGGATGCAATGCAGGCTGATCAAACAATAACATTGCTTATGGGAGATGACGTAAATCCACGTAGAGATTTTATTGTTGAAAATGCAAAATTTGTTAAAAACCTAGATGTATAATTATAATTTAAGAAATATGAAAGTGGCTATTTAATGTTAATGGTCACTTTCTTTTTATTTTTAATATGTGTATGATTATGTAATTTTTTTAAATTACTCTAATGTGTACTTAAAATAATTTTAGTTAGTTGTCCACATTTTATAAACTTTTTGCGAACAACTTAAAAGAATTAATGTGGAAAAGCAATATTTTTTGTGGAAAAGTTAAAAGTTGTGATAGTATTTTATAAAGATTTCTTTTAGACTTAAAAAAAATTTTTTAGAGAATTGAAAATTAAATTTTTGATAATTTGCTCTAAAAAAATTTAATTAAAAAAATAATGAAAAAAATCAAAATAATTTTTTGCTAATTATTTTTTTATACAAAAAAATAAGTTTTAAAAAAGAAAAAACGTAGAAATAAGGGATGTGTATAAAGAATTAGTCTTAATGGCAAAATGAAAAATTTAGAAAAAAATTATAATTATTTTTACTTTGAAATTTTAATTTATATTTTTTTCATTATTTTTTTGTTTAAAAAAACATTTTTACAAAAAAATTTAGATACATAAAACACATGTGGAAAATTATACACACTTTAAAAAATTTATAAAAAAGTTATTGACAAGTGAAAAAATCTGATGTAACATTTTAATACGTAAAAAGAAAGGAGGTTTATTATAAAAGAGAATTCAAAAAGTAGTCAAAAATGGTTGCTTCTTGATAAGATTTTAGAAGATGGTATTTTAGTTTCAAATAATCAATATGTTAAAATTATAAAAGTTTTTCCTATAAATTATGATTTGAAATCTGATTTAGAGAAGGAAGCTATTTTAAATTCTTATAAATTATTTTTAAAAGTCTGTGATTTTGATATTCAATTATTAATTCAAAGTAAAAAAGAAAATTTAGATTCTTATATTTCTCAAATAAATAATCAAATGAATGAAGAAAAAAATGAAAAAATATTGCAAATTTCTAATTTTTACGTCGAATATATTAAAAATAAAAATAAAACTCAAAATTCTTCTTCAAAAAATTTTTATATTCTAATTAGTTCCCAATTTGAAAATAATGAAAATGAATTTAATATTAAACAAATAAGAGAAGACTTAAATAATAAATATTTGAAAATAAAAGATGCTTTATCAAGATGTGGTAATTTAGTTTTTGATGTAAATAATAAAAAAGATGTAGAAAGTATTTTATATTCTTTTTATAATTTTAGAAAATATTTAAATTTTATTTAATAAAAAATTAAAGGAGGATTAATTATAGAATTTTTAAATGGAATAATAAGTACAAAAGATAAAATTGCACCAGCATATTTTAATAATCAAAATCCTAAATATTTAGAAATAGATAATTCTTTTTATGGAGGTTTAATAATTACAGATTATTATAGAGAATATAATGATATTATTTTAAAAAATATTATTGATTTAGATATGAATATAATTATTTCTATGTTTTATGAAAAACAAGATACATATAAAACAATAAAGGATTTAACTTATTTTATTGGAAATTCGGCAGTTGATTTAAAAGATAATAAGGAAAATAGAGAAGATATTGAAATTGCATCTTTTACTTATAATGATGCTAAGTATATAAGAAAGCAAATGCAAATAGATAATCAAGAATTATATTTTTTATCAATGTATATATGTGTTTTTGCAAGTACAGAAAAAGAATTAGAATTTTTACTAAATAAAATGGAAGGAATATTACAGTCAAATGGAATAACAACTAAAAGAGCTAATTTTAGACAAGATGATGTCTTTAAGGCTTGTTTACCATTAAAAATAAATTCTAAAAATATTAAAAATGCTAGTAGAAGAAATGTTTTAACAGAAGGTCTTATTTCAACATATCCTTTTATTTCTAATTCTATATTTGATGAATCTGGAATTTTATTTGGAATAAATAGATTCAATAATTCAATGATATTAATTGATAGATTTGATAAAGAAAAGTATAAAAATGCCAATATGTGTATTTTAGGAACAAGTGGTGCTGGAAAATCATTTTTTACAAAATTGATGATATTAAGACATAGATTATGTGGAATGGAACAATATGTTATTGATCCAGAAAGAGAATATAGAGAAATCTGTGAAAATTTAGATGGACTTTTAATTAAAATTGGACCACAATCTAATACATATATTAATATACTTGATATTAGAAAAAATGGAATTGAAGAGGATGGACATGGATATCTACAAACAAAACTTGCAAAATTAAAGGGATTTTTTAAGTTAGCACTTGGAAATATAAATGAAGAAGAATGGGCAAATTTTGAGGAAAAATTAATTAATACATATAACCAAAAAGGAATAAATTTTAATGATGAAAGCCTTTTTAAAGATGATGGTGAAAAGTTTGTTATAAATAAAAAATTTAAAAGTCCAGAAGAAATGCCGATTTTAGAAGATTTATATAATAATTTAATAAAAGATGAAAAAACTAAAAAATTAGGAATTAAATTAAGACCATTTGTATATGGTTCATTGAGTTACTTAAATAATCATACAAATATTATTCTTGATAATAAATTAATTGTTGCTGATATTTACGAATTAGGAGAAGATAATATTCAATTTGGAATTTTTATATTTACTGAATTTTTCTGGGATTTAATAAAAAAAGATAGAAGTAAGAAAAAAGCTATTTATATGGATGAAATATGGCGCTTAATTGGTGTTACTTCAAATAGAGATGTTGCATCATTTATTTATAAAATATTTAAAACGATTAGAAAATATGGTGGAAGTGGTGTAGCTATAACACAAGATATTTCAGATTTATTTAGTTTAGATAATGGAAATTTTGGTAAAAGTATTTTAAACAATTCAAGTATAAAGTGTTTTTTTGCATTAGAAGAAGAGAGTATTATGACATTATCTAGTTTTATAAATATTTCAGAAAAAGAAAAAATAGAAATAAAAAGTTTAAAAAGAGGAGAAAATTTAATTTTTGTTGGAGATAATCATATTTTGACAAAAGTTGAAGCATCGCAAAATGAGAAAGAAATTATAGAAAGAGGTGATAAAAATAAAGAAGATAATAACAGCGTTAGGGGTTAATTCATTAAATTCAAAATTAAAAGAACAAGGAAATATTGAAGTTATTGGAAATGATATTCCATATCAAGATGGAGTTTTAGATATTTTAAAAGGAAACTCAGAAATAAATTCGTTAATTATTCATGAGAATTTAGTCGGAGAATATGAAATAAAGGATTTTATAAATAAAATTTTAGAAATAAATAATAATTTAGAAATTGTATTTTTTATGGAAGAAAATAATTTAAGATTAAGAAATTTTTTAGAAAAAAAAGGAATTTTTAAAATATTTGTTGATGGAGAATTTGGAATAAATGAAATTATCCAAAAAATATTGGAAAAAAATAATAACCTAGATTTAAATATAGAAGTTGAAAAATTAAAAAATATTATTGATATTCAAAAAATAAATAATAAAAAAGATTACAACAAATTTGAAAATAGCAAAGTAATAGCTATTTCAGGATGTTATGGTAGTGGAAAAAGCTTAACAACTTCACTTTTAGGAGAAGCTGCAAAAAAAATAAAATTAAAAACTATTATTATTGATTTTGATATTATTAATAATAGTATAAATACAATTTTTAAAATAAAAAGATATAATTATTATGAAGAAAACGATAAAAAAATAGAAAATTTTATAACACATATAAGTAATAATTTAGATATTTTTGGTGGAATTGATTTATTATTTAATGAAAAAAATAAAATTAATTATGAAAAAGTAGAAGAATTAATTTCAGAACTAAAAGATATTTATGATTTAATTTTAATAGATACATCAAGTGAGACGGTTTTAAAATTTATAAAAATCGTTTTAGCAAATGTAGATAAGATTATTTTTTTAGTAGAACCAAACTTATTAGAAATAAAAAAAGCAGAAAATTTATTAGAAATTTATATTGAGGATTGGGAAGTTTATCCAAATAAAATTGAAATATTATTTAATAAAGTAAATAATAATTCTATTGATGAAGAAATTTTAAAAGAAATATTTGGAAAATTTAAAATAATTGGAAAAATAGGAGCCTCTAACAAATTTACTAATATTGCTAATAATATAAAAGAAGAAAATTTATTATTAAATAAATATATGAAAATATTAACAAAATTAGAATGGAGAAGATAGTATGGAGATAACAAATAAAATAGGACAAGCATTAAATAATTTTGGAGAAAAATGGGCTGATGCTCAAGAAAGATTTATGGAAAGTAATATAGGAAAAATATTAAATAATGCTTTAGATACTAGTTTAAGAATTGCTCTTCCGAATGTGGCAGAAGATATAGTAATTGATGCAAAAGATGCTTTATTTGAAAATGGGCTTATAGGTGGAGCAAAGCAAATATGGAACAATATTAAAGAATATGGAAAATCAGCATTAGGACTTGCCACTGGAAAATTTGATAGTGTAGAACAAGTACAAATGGCTACTAAAAGTGGTGGAATTTTAGATGGAATTTCTGATATATTTGATTTTGCTTTAGATAAAGCTGTTGATAATGGAAAAATTACTAAAAGTGCTAGGCAAAAGATAAAATCAAGTAAAAATTCTATTTTAAAAGATATAAAAAGTAATGTTTCAGAAGAAGTAGATAATCAAATTAAATATGTAGAAAAAATAGAAGAATATAATGAAAAGTGGAAAGAATGTTTTGAAAATAAAGATTTAAAAGGAATGAAAAATGCAAATAAAAATATTCAAAAATATTTAGAAAAAACGTTACCTTTAGAGAATTTATTAAAAGAAGCAAGAAAAATTGAAATAATGCAGAATTTAGTGGAAAATACTGGTAGTTTTGATATTACAGAAGATGAGAAAGAGCTTGCGGATGCTTTAGTTCAAGTGAATTAAATTTTGTGAAAAATGCCTTGATTTTTTTGTTTTACTTATATATAATACAGATATAAGTAAAAGTTCAAGAAAGAGGTTATAAATGGAAAGAAAAGACGAAACAATTATTGAAAGAGAAATTAACGAGGAAATGAAAACTGCATATATTAGTTATGCAATGAGTGTTATCGTAAGTCGTGCTTTGCCAGATGTTAGAGATGGTTTAAAACCAGTACATAGAAGAATTTTATATTCTATGCATGAAGATGGTATTACATCTGATAAACCTTACAGGAAATGCGCAAATACTGTTGGTTCTGTTTTAGGTAGATATCATCCACATGGTGATGCATCTGTTTATGATGCTATGGTTAGAATGGCTCAAGATTTTTCTATGAGATATCCATTAATTGACGGACATGGAAATTTTGGTTCAACTGATGGTGATCCAGCTGCTGCAATGAGATATACAGAAGCAAGAATGGCTAAAATTGCTGAGGCTATGCTTGCTGATATTGAAAAAGATACTGTTGATTTTATGCCAAACTATGATGATAGACTTCAAGAGCCTACGGTTCTTCCATCTAGAATACCAGCTTTACTTGTAAATGGTTCATCAGGTATTGCTGTTGGTATGGCTACAAATATTCCTCCACACAATTTAAAAGAAGTTTGTGATGGAATAATTGCTGTTATAGATAACGTAGATTTACCTGATAGTGAATTAATGAAAATTATAAAAGGACCAGATTTTCCTACGGGAGCTACAATTTTAGGAAGAGAAGGAATAAAAGAAGCCTATACTACTGGTAAAGGTAAAATTACTGTTAGAGCTGAAGCTGAAATTGAAGAAATGTCTAATGGAAAACAACGAATTATTGTTACTTCACTTCCATATCAAGTAAATAAAGCAAAACTTATTGAAAATATTGCAGATTTAGTTAAAGATAAAAGAATAGAAGGAATTTCTGAAATTAGAGATGAGTCAGATAGAATTGATAAATGTAGAGTTGTTATAGAGTTAAGAAAAGATGCTAGAGCTCAAGTTGTTCTTAATTTATTATTTAAACATACACAAATGCAAGATACGTTTGGTATTATTAACCTTGCATTAGTTGACGGAGAACCAAAGATTCTTACATTAAGACAATGTCTAGATGAATATATTAAACATAGAAAAATTGTAATTTTAAGAAGAACAAAATTTGAATTAGATAAAGCTGAAGCTAGAGCTCATATATTAGAAGGTTTATTAATTGCTATTGATAATATTGATGAAGTAATTAAAATTATTCGTGAAAGTTATGATGATGCTAAGGAAAGATTAATTGCAAGATTTAATCTTTCAGATATTCAAGCTCAAGCTATATTAGATATGCAATTAAAAAGACTATCTGGTTTGCAAAGAGAAAAACTTGAAGAAGAATATGCTGAACTTATGAAATTAATAGCTCATTTAAAAGAAATTTTAGATAATGAAAAATTAGTTTATGATATTATTAAAGAAGAGCTTATAGAAATTAAAGAAAAATATGGTGATGACAGACTTACAAAAATAGTTGCAGCTGAAGGCGAATTTGAAGTAGAAGATTTAATTAAAGAAGAGCAGACTGTTATTTCTTTAACACATTTTGGATATATTAAAAGAATGCCAGTTGATACATATAAGAGCCAAAAACGTGGAGGCAAAGGAATTACAGGAATGACGACCAGAGAAGATGACTTTGTAAAACAAATATTTACAGCATCAACTCATGATACAATTTTATTCTTTACTAATAAAGGAAAAATGTATAGACTTCGTGGATTTGAAATTCCAGAGGCTGGTAGAACTGCTAAAGGAACAGCAATTGTTAATTTACTTAATGTTGATGCAGGTGAAAAAGTTTCAGCTATTATGCCGATTAAAGAATTCCAAGACGATATGTATGTAACTATGGCTACTAAACAGGGTTTAATTAAGAGAACTCCTTTAAAAGAATATGATTCTTCTAGAAAAACAGGTTTACTTGGAATTAATTTAAAAGATGATGATGAATTAATTGATGTTAGACTTACAAATGGAGAGAATAATATTGTAATGGTTACTAAAAAGGGCTTATGTATAACATTTGCTGAAAAAGATGGAAGAAGTGTTGGTAGAGTTTCACAAGGTGTTATAGGAATAAGACTTGATGAGGGTGATGAAGTTATTGGAATGGAGCCAATTGACAATAATTCTAAAGGAACTCTTTTAGCAATTACTGAAAATGGATTTGGTAAGAGAACAGAACTTGAGGAATATAGAGTTCAAAATAGAGCAGGAAGAGGTTTAATTACTTATAAAATAACTCCTAAAACTGGTGATATTGTTGGAATTAGAGTTGTTAGTGGAGAAGAAGATGTAATGTTAATTACAGACACTGGAACTATAATTAGAATAAAGGTTAGTGAAATTAATATTTTAGGAAGAAGTACTCAAGGTGTTACTTTAATGAGAACTAATGAGGGAAAAGTTGTAAGTATTGAAACTGTAAGCAATGAAGATGACGGAGAAAGTAAAGTTGAAGAGTAGAAATTTAAAAATACGCTATTTAAAATATAGCGTGTTTTTTATTTTTTAAAATTTAAAAAAATGATTGTAATGTAAAAAAAAAAATGATATAATGACGATACTGTACAGAAGATAAAGATAAAAAGTAAAGTAAAAGGGGCAATAAAACATGAAAATAGAAGCAAAAGAAGAAGGTGGATTATTTTCTAGTACAGATATTCCAGATATATTTTTTTCTGATTATTTAGGCCTTGCTAGCGGTGATGCAGTAAAGGTTTATTTATATTTGTCTTTTTTAGCTAAAAATGGAAAAGATGTAAATATTAATGAAATATCAAAAATATTGTCACTTTCTTACGATACAGTTAATGAAGCAATAAAATATTGGGAAGATATTGGGCTTCTTATAAAAAAGCCAGATGGATATTTTATTGCAAATCTTCAAGAAATTGCTCTTTCTAAATTATATTCACCTAAAGTTACTTCAAGCCCAGATGTAATTGAAAAAAGTGAAAAAAATAGAACTAGAACAATATGTATAGAAAGTATAAATAATCAATTTTTTTCTGGAGCAATGAATCCTACTTGGTATACAGATATTGATTTATGGTTTGAAAAATATGGTTTTGATGAGCAAGTTATGTTAGCTCTTTTTAGTTACTGTGCTGAAAAAACGAATAATATAAATAGAAATTATATTCAAGTTGTTGCTGAGCGGTTGGTCAAAAAGCAAAATAAAAACATTTGAAGAATTAGATAATTATTTTTCAAAACAAGAAAAAATAAATGTTTTGAAAAAAGATATATCTAATAAATTAGGAATATTTAGACCACTTACAACTTTTGAAGAGGAATATATTTTAAAGTGGACTGAAGAATATAAATATGGTATGGATATTATTGAGCTTGCATTAAAGCGTTCGGTGTTTAAAACTAATGCAGGTTTTAAATATTATGATGATATTTTAAGTGATTGGTATTCTAAAGGTTTAACAACAGTAGATGAAATAAATAATTATTTAACAAGTATGTCAGATAAAAAAGTTAGGGCAAAGCAGGTTCAAACTATGGCAAAGCAATTTGAATTTACTCAAAGTACATTTGATAATTTTGAAAATTTATACGATAATTAAAAGGAGAGTTTCTTTTGAATAATTCATTGTTGAAACAACTTTTAACTGAATATAATGCAAAGAGAAATATAGCAATAGATGAGGCTGAGGAAAGAAAAGCAAAGCTTTTAGAAGTAAATCCTAAAATCTCTGAAATAGATAAAGAATTATCAAAAATTTCTATTGATACTTCTAGAAATATTATAAATGCTAAACCTGAAGAAAAAACGAAACTTTTAGCCGATTTAAAAAAGAAAAGTAATAATTTAATAAAAGAAAAAAATTTTATTATAAAAGAGCTTTTTAAATCAACTGATTATTTCGAACCTAATTTTGAGTGTAAAATGTGTAAAGATACCGGTTTTGTACAAAAAAATGGAAAATCAGAAATTTGTAGTTGTTTAAAGCAGAAAATATATGATATTGCTTATAATAAATCTAATATGGGAAATCTAGAATTTGAGAATTTTGGAACTTTTAATATTAGACTTTTTTCAGATAAAGAAAATAAAGAAAAATATAAATCAGATATTTCTCCAAGAGAAAATATGAATCTTTTGAGAGAAAAAGCAAATAATTTTATTCAAAATTTTGATGATCCTCGGAGAAAAAAATTTAATTTTTTTAGGTGGAACTGGGCTTGGAAAAACGTTTTTAACAAATTGTATTGCAAATGAGCTTTTAAAAGAAGGAAAAACAGTTTTATATCAAACAGCTCCAATAATGTTTGATGAAATATTTGATGAAAAATATGGAAAAGCTATAGATAATATTGGTTTAGAAAAAAATATATTAACATGTGATTTACTTATAATAGATGATTTAGGAACTGAAAAAGTTTCTGATAATAAAATAGAAGAATTATTTAATATAATAAATACAAGACTTTTAAATCAAAATCATAAAATAACTAAAACGATAATTTCTACAAACCTTACAGCTCAAGAAATTGTAAATCTTTATACATTGAGAATAGGCTCAAGACTTGCTGGCTCATATAGATTTTTAAGATTTTTTGGAGATGATATAAGATTAAAAAAGGGTAAAAAAGAAATATAAAATCCAAGTAATTTTACTTGGACTTTATTATTTGTTTAATTCTTTTAATAAATCTTCAACATCAATTCCGTGAACTTCGCAAGCTTCTTCTATTGTTTCTGCTTGTGATGCAGGACATCCTAAACAATGCATTCCAGCTTGTAAAAGTATATCTATTTTGTCTGGATATTGTTCACAAAAATCACCAATTTTCATAGTTTTTTCTATCATGATTTTTTCCTCCTTTAGAGATTTCAAAAAATATTTTAGCATAAATTTCTTAAAAAGTATAGACAAATTTGAAAAAATGTTATATTATAACAAAAATTAAATAAAGAAGGTGATAAATTTGCAATTATTAGTACATGCTTTCTTTATTAGTTTCATTATAAATATTTTTGTTATTATCTATTTAATTTATTCAGAAATCGATTTTATTCTATTCAGAAATGAACAAGGTTCCAAATTAAAATTAAAAAAGAGAGAGTTTTAGGATTTGAAAAAATATTCTAAAATTGTTGTATTTTATGGTTTAGCTCTATGTACAGGAGTATTATTAATGTATCTTGTATTTAGACCTATTTTTTGCGCGAAAAGTTTAATGTTTCCTTATGCAATTCATAGGTTTGATATATGCAAAGTTTATCCTGATACGTGGAGAATGATAAAAAAAGCTTATTTTATTACTTTTTTTATTTTATATAATATTTTATTATTGAAAATATTTAAAAAATTAAATTTAAAAAAATCTAAAAAAACACAAATAGGCTTATATCAAGATTACGTGTTTGGTAATGAAATAAGTTTAACAGTTGGAACAAATTTTGAAAATGAATATGTAAAAATTTCTGAAAAAGGTTTATATCAAAATATATTTATAACAGGAACTATAGGAAGTGGAAAAACAAGTTCAGCAATGTACCCATTTACTTCACAATTAATTGAGTACAAAGCAATTAATACAAAAGAAAAACTTGCAATGTTAGTTTTAGATGTAAAAGGAAATTATAGTGAAAAAGTATTAGAATTTTCTAGAAATTCAGATAGATTAAGTGATGTTTATGTAATAGATTTATCTGGAAAAATAAAATATAATCCGTTAGATAAGCCTGAACTTACTCCTATTGTGCTTGCTAATAGATTAAAGATAATTTTAGAATTATTTAATAAACAGACAAGTGAAAGTTATTGGCTTGATAAAGCAGAACAAGTTTTATCAGAAGCCATAAAGTTTTGTAGAATTTATAATGATGGATATGTAAATTTTACAGAACTACATAAATTAATAATGTTTCCTGATTATTATACTGAAAAAATAGCAGTTGCAAGAGAAAAGTTTCAAAATGGATTATTAGAAGAAAAAGATATTTATAATTTGTTATCATGTGTTAATTTTTTCGATAAAGAATTTTTTTCATTGGATGATAGAACATTATCTATTTTAAAATCTGAAATTAGTAGAATTACGAATATTTTTGTATCTGATTATAATGTTTCAAAGACATTTTGTCCCAAAAAAGAAGAAATTAATTTTAAAGGCTTTGAAGAGGTTTTAGATGAAGGAAAAATTGTTGTATTAAATATGAATATTTCTGAATATAAAAATCTTTCCAAAATAATTGCAGCATATTTAAAACTTGATTTCCAAGGAACAGTTTTAAGTAGATTAAGTAATGGTAAATTTAAAAGAAAGTCGGCTTTTATAAGTGATGAATATCATGAATATGTAACATCTACAGATGCAGACTTTTTTTCTCAAAGTAGAGAAGCAAAATGTATAAATATTATTGCAACACAAAGTTATACGTCTTTACAAAATAGCTTAAAAGATGAAACAAATGTAAAAGTAATTATTCAAAGTTTGGTAAATAAATTTTGGTTTAGAACTGATGATAATTTTACAATAGAAGAAGCTCAAAAATTAATTGGAAAAGAAGAAAAAGAAAAATTTTCAACAACAATTTCTGAAAATGCTAAACAAACTGATTATAATTTATTTAGTAAGCAATTAATTTCTAGAGATACTAATATTTCTGAAAGCTATAATAAATATACCGAAAAAGATTTTATTTATGATACAAGATTTTTTTCTCAAGAATTAGAGACTTTTGTAAGTCTTGGTTTTATTTCAGATGGAAATCACATTTTTAGTCCCCAAAAACTTCACATGATACCATATTTTAAAAAACAAAAAATAAAAAGAAATAATAATTTGAAAGGATTTGATTTAAATGAATAAAAAAATGAATTTAAAAAATAAAATTTTTATAATATTTATATTATTTTTAATAATATTTTTTTTCTATACAAATATTAGTTTTGCAGCAGATCCAAAATTAATTACAAAATTAAAAAGTGCTTTTGAAAAAATTGAAGACTATATTATAAGATTAGCAACTCCAGTTGCAGCAGTAAGTGTTGGAGTTGGTGCTCTTATGAGAAAATTTAGTTTTGGAGATGAAGAAAAAATAAGAACTGGAAAAAATTTAATTAGAGGAAGTATTATTTCATATATTGTTATTTTATTAACAGATATGATTTTATCTTTGATAAATACTTTACTTGGATAGGAGAATGAAGTGGAAGATGTAGAAGTAGAGTCAACTTTTTCAATTATTGATTCTATAAATGATATTTTTTCAAAAATATTTTCATCTGTTGATAATGGAATTTACGATATTTTAGATAAAATTACTTTTATAGATTCAAAAATAATTGAAAAGGATAGTTTTATAAAATTATTTGGAAATAATAGTGCAAGTGGAATATTACTTGTCTGTAATAGTTTAATTTTAGGAATATTTTTATTTTATGTTATTAATTATTTATTTTCATATATTACATATTCTAAAGTTCAAAATCCTCTTGCTTTTATTTTTAAAACAATTATTTTTATTGCTTTAATGAATAGTTCTTTATGGATTTGTAAGCTTATAATAAATATTGTTTCATTAATTTCTGGCTCAATTTGTGAAATTGGTGAATCATTGTTTGGAGAGGAAATTTCTTTTGTTAATTTTATTACAAAAATTAATGATAATATTTATATATCAAATGCAGAAGGACTTGATGTCACCTCGTTTGACGGAATTATTAAAACGTTTACAACAGTTGGTTTTATGAGCTTAATATTTTCATATTCACTTAGATATATAATGATTCAAGTTTTTGTTTTATTATTTCCATTTGCAATATTATGTGGAATTTATGATAAAACATCATGGATTTTTAAATCTTTATCTAAAGCATTTATTTCATTGTTGTTAGAGCAAGTTTTGGTTGCTTTGATTTTAGTCTTGTCATTTTCATTTTCTTTATCTGCTTCGAATGAATTATCAAAAGTTTTATATATTGGAATAATTTATAGTTTAACAAAGGCAAATACATATATGTATATGATTTTTGGAGGAATTACTACAAGTATAACAAGTAATATTGGAGCAATAACAAATAGAGGAGGCGTATAAAATGAAATTTATTTTTCCAAAAAACTACAAATATAGAGCAAAAATATTGGGATTTATAGATTATATAACAGCAATAGTTGATGCAATATTAGGATTTTTACTTTTTTTTATAATAAAGTTATTTACTAAAAAAATATCAACACAAATTTATATTTTTATAATTTTATTTGTTCCAGTTGTATTATTTTCTATTTTTATTTCAGATGGAGAAAATATTATTTCATATATTATTCAAATAGTTAGATTTATTAGGAGAAGAGGAGTATATTTTTATGATAAAAGCATAGAAAAAAATAAACCTCAAAAATGAGGTTTATTTGTGGTATCCCTTGCCGGACTCGAACCGACATCTTTCGCTTAGGAGGCGAATGCTCTATCCTGCTGAGCTAAAAGGACTAATTATATAAATATTATAACATGTTATTTGAAAAAATCAATATAAGTTAAGCAATTAAAAAATAAAGATATAGGAAGATATCAAAAGATATTATATGAAAAAGTAACAAAAAAAGTCAAAATATTCTTTAATTACTTTGATTTAAAAATATATTGACTTTTTTGGGGCGTGATAGTATAATTGTTGAGTGATTAAATAAATATTATGTTAATACATATAATAAATATAAAAGGGGGAAAGGTATGAAAGAAAAAATTTTAAAATTAATTAATGAACAAAAATTAAATGATTTGAAAAAATATTTAGAAACAATAAATAGTGCCGATTTCCCGAGTTTGTTTGAAGAATTAGAAGAAGATAAAAGTTTAATAGTTTATAGAATTTTACCTAAAGAAAAAGCGGCTGAGGTTTTTGCAGAGCTTGATTCATATATGCAAGAACGTTTAATAAATTATTTAACAGATACAGAATTAAAATCTGTAGTTGATGAATTATTTTTTGATGATGAAGTAGATTTAATTGAAGAAATGCCATCTAATGTGGTAAAAAGAATTTTAAAAACAGTTAAACCTGAAGATAGAAAAGTTATAAATGAACTTTTAGCATATCCGAATGATACTGCTGGAACTATTATGACAACAGAATTTATTGATTTAAAGGAAAATATGACTGTTGAAGATTCTTTTGCGAAAATAAGAGAAATTGGATTAGACAAAGAAACAATTTATACATGTTATGTTTTGACAGTTGATAGAAAGCTTATTGGAGTTTTAAATGTTAAAGATTTATTGATAGCAGAACCAAGTAATTTAATTAAAGATATTATGAACCCAAATGTAATAACGGTTTCAACTTTAGATGATCAAGAGGAAGTAGCTAAAATGTTTGATAAATATAATTTTATGGCTCTTCCAGTTGTTGATAAAGAACAAAGATTAGTTGGAATTGTAACTATTGATGATGCTATTGATGTTTTACAAGAAGAAGTTCAAGAGGACTTTGAAAAAATGGCAGCAGTTATTCCAAATGATGAATCATATTTCAAAACGAGTGTATTTAAACATGCTAGAAATAGAATAGTTTGGTTAATTTTACTTATGCTTACGTCGATTATTACTGGTGGAATATTAGATAACTATGAAAATGCATTTGTGAGTTTGCCAATATTAGTTTCATTTGTTCCACTGCTTATGGATACTGGAGGAAACTGTGGTTCACAAACTTCAACTTTAGTAATTAGAGGTTTTTCACAAGATGAAATTAAATTAAAAGACTTTTTTAGAGTTTGGTGGAAAGAAATAAGAGTTGCAGTTCTTGTAGGTATAATTCTTGCAATAGTTAATACATTTAGAATATTTATTCAATACGGATTTGACCAAAGTAAATTAGCAATAGTTGTTGGACTGACATTAATTTTAGTTGTAATACTTGCAAAATCGCTTGGTTGTATACTTCCAATGCTTGCTAAAAAATTAAAATTGGATCCTGCAATTATGGCATCACCTTTAATTACAACGATTGTAGATTCTTGCTCTGTATATGTTTATTTTCAATTAGCAGTTTTAATTTTTGGTTTATAAGACAAGACATACAAAAGACCTATTTTATTTAGAATAGGTCTTTTTAATTTTAAATGTTGCTTTATGTCGATTTTTATATTATAATATTACTACGTTTTTGAAAGGACTGGTAAAATGAATGAGCATAATAAATTTATGAAGTTAGCTTTAAAGGAAGCTGATAAAGCTTTTGCTAAAGAAGAAATTCCAGTAGGAGCTATTATTGTTAAAGATGGGAAAGTAATTGCTAGAGCTTATAATTCTAAAGAAACTTCAAAAAATGCTTGTGGTCATGCTGAAATTTTAGCTATTCAAAAAGCTTGTAAAAAATTAAATTCATGGAGATTACTAGACTGTGAAATGTATGTTACTTTAGAACCATGTCCAATGTGTGCTGGAGCTTTAATAAATTCTAGAATTGCTAAAGTCTATATTGGAACAGATGATGAAAAAACTGGAGCATGTGGTTCAAAATTAGATTTATTAAAAGATTATAAATTTAATCATATTGTACAAGCTGAAAAATATATTTTAAAAGAAGAATGTTCTCGGAGTATTAAAAAAATTTTTTAAAGTTTTAAGAGAAAGGAATAAGAATGAAAACTAACACAATAAATGTTTTTAAAAGAGCATTATTTATAGCATTTATTTTAGTTGCGATAACAGTAGTGTTTTCAATTATTGTTAAATATGACGTTGAGGGGGAAAAGACTCTTCCTTATAATATAGAAAAAATACAAATTACAAGTCATGTTGATGCAAAAGATAGTGAAAATCAAACTGAAAATATATGGGATGTTAATCTAAAAGAAGATAATAATGTTTATATTTATTTGAAAAAAGCAAATGACAATATAAAAGATACTATAAAAGAAGTAAAAATAAATAATTTTAATATTTTAGAAAAATCACCTGTTGGTGAAGTTAAGATTTATAGACCAACTGGAGATTTAGGTTATGATTTATATCAATTGAGTGAACAAAATTATTTTAATAGTGAAATTAAATATATTGGTGCAAATGTAGATACTTTAAAAAATTTAGAAATTCGTAATGAAGGTGGAATGTTAGGATTTAGAGTATCACTTGAAAATCTTGGAAATTTTACTTCAAATGAAGGAGTAACTTATAATGGTCAATTACTTTCTCAAATTGGGTTAACTAATGAAGATATAAAATTTAAAATTTCCTTTAATTTAAATATAATTTTAAATAATGATATTAATTATGTTGGAACAATTAAGCTTGATTTGCCAATAGGTGATATTATTAATGAAACAGAGCCACTTAAAGAAATTACTGATTTTAGTGATGTAGTATTTAAAAGAGTAAAATAAATATTGTAAAAAACTCTTGCAAAATTATAAAAAGCATTATATAATCAGTCAAGAGAAAAAACTTCTCTTAAGGAGGGTATGCTTCAATAAAAAGCTATGAATCTCGTCAGGTTCGGAAGGAAGCAGCGATAAGTAGTGTATTTATGTGATCGCATACTTTCCTTAAGGGAAGTTTTTATTTTAAGATGAGGGGGCGAGAACTTTGGCATATACATCATTATATAGAAGATTTAGACCACTAAAATTTGAAGATATGGTTGGAGAAGACCATATTACTACTACTTTAAAAAATCAGATAAAGGCTGGAAGAGTTGGACATGCATATCTTTTTAATGGTGGTCGTGGAACAGGAAAAACAACTTCTGCTAAAATATTGGCTAGAGCAGTTAATTGCTTGAATCTTCAGGATGGGGAGCCTTGTAATGAATGTGAGATTTGTAAAGAAATATTAGATGGCTCTTTAACAGATGTTGTTGAAATGGATGCAGCTTCAAATAATGGCGTTGAAGATGTTAGATCTATTCGTGATGAAGTAAATTTTTTGCCAACAAAGGCTAAATATAGAGTTTATATTATAGATGAGGTTCATATGCTTACAACTGCTGCATTTAATGCACTTTTAAAAACTTTAGAAGAGCCACCTGAACATGTTAAGTTTATTTTAGCCACTACAGAGCCCCAAAAGATTCCAACAACAATTCTTTCAAGATGTCAAAGGTTTGACTTTAAAAAGATAACAAATGAAAATATTATAAAAAGATTAAAAATAATTTGTAAAGAAGCTAATATAAAAATTACAGATGAAGCTTTAAATTTGATTGCTGTTCTATCAGAAGGAGCAATGCGTGATGCAATTAGTATTTTAGAGAGGTGTTCTCAAGAAAACGTAGAAAATATTGAAGCTAGTTTAGTTAAAGATTTAGTTGGAATTCCAAGTTTAGAATATATTTCTAAAATTACAAGAGCTTTTTTTGAAAATGATGAAATAAAAGCTTTAGAAGTAGTTGACGATGTAATAAACGATGGAAAAGATTTAAATAATTTTTTATGGGAAATCATAAAATATGTAAAAGATGTTTTAGTATTTAAATCTTCTAATAAACTTGAAATTTATAGTAAAGAAGAACTTGAAGAAATAAAGGAAATTTCTAAATTAGTTAGTAAAGATAAGTTACTAAATATAATTTATATGCTGTCTGATTTAGAAAATGAAATAAAGTGGTCTAGTCAGAAAACAATAATGTTTCAAGCTGGTATCATTAAAGTTTGTTCTTCTATGGAAACAGATGGAATAGATGAGTTAAGAAAAAAAGTAGAAGATTTAGAAAATAAAATTTCTAGTGGAAGTATTGCTATAAATAAGCCAGTTTCTATAACTTCGGAAAAAAAACAAGTTAAGACAAATCAAGTTGAAGAGGTTTCTAAAAAGTCAATTTCTAAAGCCAGTTTACCAGTTGATAATAATTCTGGAAATTCTGATATTGATTGGGCAAAGATAATAAATCAATTAAGAACAAATGGAAAAGTTAGACTTTTTACAAGTTTAGCAAATACTAAAGTAAATGTAGAAGGTGATATGATACTGGAAATTATTTTCCCTAATGGATTAACAGCGTTTGTTAAAAGTATTTTAGAAGATAGTACAAATAAAAAGGATTTAAATGATATATTATTTTCTGAAACAGGAAAGCAATGGCATATTAAGCTTGTAGATGGAAAGGCTGGATTATCATCTAAAGCTGATATTAAAAAAGTTCAAAATCCTATGGATAATTTAGGAATAGATATAAATGTTATAGAATAATAAAATATTAAGGAGGAAATTTGTAATGAGTAAAAGAGGAGGATTCCCAGGTGGAGGATTTGGTGGATTTGGAGGAATGAATCTTAATAATCTTATGAAAGAAGCCAAAAAAATGCAAGCTGATATGGAAAAATCTCAAGAAGAACTTGCAATTCAAGAATTTGATGCATCAACTGGTGGGGGAGCAGTTAAAGTTGTTGTAACTGGTGATAAAATGATAAAATCACTTGTTTTAGACAAAGATGCTGTTGACCCAGATGATGTTGAGATGCTACAAGATTTAATTGTTACTTGTGTAAATGAAGCTATGAGAAAAGTTGATTCTGCTCAGGCGCAAGCTATGGGAAAATATAATATACCTGGATTAAACTTGTAAATTATTTTTTAAATAAAACAATTATCTTAAAAACAAAACAGTGAAAGTGAGATAAAAATTTATATGGAATACTCACCATCTATAGAAAAGTTAATAGAAAGTTTTGAAAAATTACCAAGTATAGGTCATAAGACAGCTCAAAGATTAGCTTTTTATATGCTTGATCAAAGTAAAGAAGAAATAAAAGAATTTACTGATTCTATAATAAATGCAAAAAATAATTTGAAATTATGTTCAAAGTGTTTTAATATTTCAGATACAGACCCATGTAATATTTGTTCAAATCCGAAAAGAGATGAGAGTATTATATGTGTTGTTGAAGATGTAAAAGATGTTATTGCAATGGAAAGAACACATGAATTTAATGGACTTTATCATGTTCTTCATGGTTCAATTTCTCCAATGAATGGAATTGGACCAGAAGATATTAAATTAAAAGAGCTTTTGACTAGATTATCATATGGAAATGTAAAAGAAATTATTTTAGCTACAAATCCTAGGGTAGAAGGTGAAGCAACTTCAATTTATATTTCAAAATTAGTTAAACCTTTTGGAATAAAAGTAACTAGAATTGCTAGAGGAATTCCAATTGGTGGAGATTTAGAATATACAGATGAAGTAACTTTGGCAAAAGCATTAGAGGGAAGAAGTGAAATATAAAAAATGATGATACTTAAATATCATCATTTTTTATATCATCACTTTTTTTATAATTTTGTTCTAGCAATATTTTACAGATATTTCCTGTTGAATTATGTTTTGCAAGTTTTTTTTCGTTTTCTCTCATTATTTCTAGTTTTTCCTGATTTCTATATAAATCTTTGAATATTTTAAAAATATTATCATTTTTCTTTATCCATATTGCAACTTCTGAATCTACTAAAAATTGAGCATTTTCTTCTTCCTGCCCGAGGAATTGGATTTATTATAATTATAGGCAAACCAGATACTAGACTTTCAGTAATTGTTAAGCCTCCAGCTTTAGTAACTACGATATTGCAAGCAGACATAAGCTCTGGAACTTTATCAGTAAATTCAAAAATCTTTACTCTTGATTCAGAATTTGTTTTTTCAACAACATCTTTAAATTCTTGATTCATTTTTTTATTTTTACCAGAAATTGCTATAATTTGAAGATCTTTAAACATTCTAATTGCTGTTTCTAAAATATTTACAGCAACATTTTTTCCAAGTCCAAATTCACCACCACCAAATAAAAGAGCTGTAAATTTATTTTTGTCAAGCCAAAGTTCATCAAATATTTCGTCATTATTATATTTTTCTGTAAATTTAGATGATATAGGAATTCCTGTTACATGAATTTTATTTGGTGGAATTTTTAAATTTATTAAGTCATTTTTCATTTGCTCATTTGCAACAAAAAAATAATCAACATATTTTGGAAGTGAAAGCCATTGATTATGTATATGATAATCTGTCATAACTGTAGCAACTTCACAATCTATTATTTTTTTCTTTTTTAAAATTGCGCACATATGACTACTAAAAGGATGTGTTGAAATAATTAAATCTGGTTTTTTTTCTTTAATTAAATTCTTTAATTTTAAAGCCATTATTCTGTTTGAAGCATCTGAAATAATTGCTAAAGTTCCTTTATTAGAGCCAGAATAAAGTTTCTTCCATAGAAATGGTGTATTTTTAGTCATTTCAACATAAGCTTTAGTTGAAATTTTATTTGCATATTTATTTATATATTCTATACAGTCTATTGTTTCTACATCAGTATCTTCATAATTTTTATCAATAAAATCTTTGATAGATTTAGCAGCAGCAATATGTCCGACCGCCATAAGTTCCATAAAAAATCAAAATCTTTTTCAAGATAAGTAATCCTTTCTAAAGTAATTTTAAACAAAAATATTATATCATTAATTTTTTAATAAATAAATAGTATAAGTATAATTTAAGTTTCGGTTTTTTTTGAAAAAATATAAAAATATTTTAAAATTCTAATAAAAAATAAGGAAAAACCTTCAT
>CANQOG010000004.1 GCA_947625415.1 uncultured Clostridia bacterium | reverse complement strand
ATTAATTTTTATCTAAAAATTACCCTGTTTTCATTGTTTTTTATAAAATTTTTTCAAAACACCGAAACTTAAATATAAGTATAAATTTTATAAAACTGGAAAAATTATAAAAAAATAGAAGGAGATTTTTATGAAAAATAGTACAAGATTTTTTATTTCTGTTTTAATTTTATTAGTTTTTGGGTTTGGATATTATTCTTATTTTTTAAACAGTCAAGCTAAAACTAAAGAAATAAATGATTATAATTATTCTTTTATGGAACTTGTGAATAATGTTAATAATGTGGAAAATTATTTGGCTAAAACGATGATTTCTAGAGATAGTAAACATTCTACAGATACATTAATTAAAATTTGGGCTGATAGTAATTTAGCAGTTAGTTTTATGAAAAATATTCCATTTAATTCTCATGGCTCTGATAAAACATTAAAATTTTTAAATCAAGTTAGTGATTACTGTTATACATTATCAAGAAGAACGTTAAGAGGTGAAGAATTAAATGATGAAGATTTTAATAATTTAAAAAAATTATATGATTATTCAGCAAATTTAAAAAATATTTTAAATCAAATTTCATTTGATTTAAATAATGAAACAATTTCATGGAGTAGTTTAAAAAATGATAAAAAGTTAAATGATATGGAAGAAAATGTAAATGTGTTTGCAAGTATAGATGGAAATTTTGATGATTATGAAGGGTTAATTTATGATGGAGCATATTCTGATTATGTAAGTCGAGAAGAGAAAAAAGGTTTAATAGGTGAAAATGTTTCAGAGGACGATGCTAAAAATAGAATAAAGGAAATATTTGGAGAAAAGGCAAAATCTGAAATATTAGGTACTCAAAAAGGTGATATTGAAAGTTATAATGTAAGTGTTGAATTAGAAGATAAGACAAAACTTGATGTTCAAATGGCAATAAAAGGTGGCTGGATAGTAGAAATTGTTAAAAATAGAGAAGTAGGAGAAGAAAAAATAAAAGATGAAGAGGCTATTCAAAAAGGAAAAGAATTTTTAGAAAAATTGGGCTATAATTCAATGAAAGAAACTTATTTCTTAAAAGAGTCAAACATTGTAACAATAAATTATGCTTATGAAGAAAATGGAGTTTTAATTTATCCTGACTTAATAAAAGTAAAAGTTGCAATGGATAATGGGGAAATATTAGGAATGGAAGCTCTTGGATATTTAAACGCTCATACAAATAGAGAATTTACAAAAAACATAATTAATTCTGAAGAAGCAAAGGCAAAATTAAGTGGTAATATTACAATTGAAAATGAAAGAATGGCAGTAATTCCATTAGATGATAAAACAGAAAAATATTGTTATGAATTTAAAGGAAAAGTTGAAGATAAACAATTTTTAGTGTATATAAATGCTGAAACCCGGAGCTGAAGAAGAGATTTTAATATTACTTGAAACTCCTGGAGGAATTTTAACTATATAGATAATTATTATAAAAGTGAAATATTTTTAAGAGAAATACTTAAATTTGTTTCACTTTCTTGTTTTGTGAATAAAAAATGTTGACTTGAATATAATAATATTGTATAATATTTATTACAATATAATGTACAATATATTGTAAAGGAGGGTATATTAATGCAAGCTATAAGTGTAAGTGAAGCTAGACAAAATTTTAAAAAATATTGTGATGCAGTAGTTGAAAAAAATGATGTAATAATTGTAAGTAGAAATGGAAATGGAAAAGAAAACATGGTATGGATAGATTTAAATGTTTATAATGAGTTGCAAAAAGCAAAAGAAAATCTTGAGTATTTAATGAAATTAGAAGAAAGCTATAAACAATTAGAGCAAGGGAAAGTTGTAGTCAAATCTATGGAAGAATTGGAGAAAATGGCTCATGAATAGCATATTTACTGAAAAAGCATGGAGTGAATATTTATATTGGCAAAATGAAGATAAAAAGACATTAAAAAGAATTAATTTATTACTTACAGATATACAAAGAAATGGACCTGGAGCAAGATTGGGAAAAGCTGAGATATTAAAAGGCAGAAGAGGATATAGTAAAAGAATTGATGATAAAAATAGATTAGTTTATGAATTTAACAATGATGGAGATGTTATAGTAATATCTTGTAAAGGTCACTACATAAATTAAAATTGAAAAAGGAAGTAGAACAAAACTACTTCCTTAAAGAAAATATTATTTCTTTTATTTTTTTCCAAATTCTTTTAAACCATTGTTCTTCTTTTATTTCAATAAGTTGCGTATTATTAATAGAATTATTATCTTTTTTTACTACATCAGTTTTTTCCTTGAACAAATTATCTGGATTATATTTTTCACGTAATTCATATTCTTCTTTATTTAATCTATCTTGTTCTTCTTTTAATAATTTGTCTCGCTCATCTTTGGATATAAGATAATCTCTATAAATCAATGCTAAAATAGCTTTAGTATCTTGTTTAATTGTATCATCCCAATTTTCATTATTAAAATCAATATTTACGTTAAATTCATTATCTGAATTATTATATAAAAATTCCATAAATTTTTTAGGAATTTTATTTAATATTTCGCTTTCACTATGATTTAATATTTCTATTACTTCAGCAACAGTTTGTCTATCAATCTCTTTCATAATTATATCTTCCTATTTATTTTTGTATATCATCAGTTTCTTTTTGTTTATTTGTTTCTTTTGAAGTTTCTAACATTAAGATATTTTTATATTTATACTATCAAAATTATGGATAAGACTTGAAAATATTGGCAAAATGATATATGATATTGCCGTAACAAAAACTGATAATTTGAATAAATTGTAGTAAAAATATAAAAAAGAGGTGGAAAGGTGCAAGTTAAAATTAAAGACTGGAATATAAACTATGAAGTTTATGGTGAAGGTGAGCCAGTTGTTTTTTTACATGGATGGCTTACAGATTTAGAAACAATGAAACCTATTTCTACAAATCTTATGAAAACTCATAAAGTTTATCTTGTTGATGTTGTAGGGTTTGGAAAAAGTAGTTTGCCAAAAGAACCATTAAATTCAAATGATTTTGCTGAATTTTTGAAAGAATTTCTTGAAAAATTGAATATAAAAAATCCAGTTTTAATTGGCCATTCAAATGGTGGAAGAATAATTATAAATGCTGTTGGAAAAAATATGGTAAAAGCTAAAAAAATAGTTCTTATAGATAGTGCGGGAATTAAACCTAAACGTTCTAGTGGTTATTATATAAAGCTTGCTGTATTTAAAACAGGAAAATTATTCTTAAATTTATTGCCTAATACTAAAGGAATAAAAGAATTCAAAGAAAACCTTAGAGGAAAAGTTGGTTCAAGTGATTATAAAGCATCTCCAATAGTTTTAAAAGATACAATGAAAATTATTTTGAATGAAGATGTAAAAGACCTTTTACCAAATATAAAAGTTCCAACGCTTTTAATTTGGGGTAGAATGGATAAGGCTACACCAATTAGCGATGCTAAAATAATGGAGAAATTAATTCCAGATGCTGGTTTAGTTGAATATCCTTATGGAACACATTTCTCTTATTTAGAAAACGTAGAGAATTGTAAATTAGTATTAGATTCATTTTTAAACTCTTAGAAATGTTAAGCTTTAGAAGGGAGAACATTTTTATAAATGTCATATTTAAAAATTAATTTAATTTTTATTTTATTCTTATTTTATTTTTTAAGGATAAACAGAAAAGGTCTCCATATCTTGCAATTAGAGCATTATTATAAAGATCGTTATTTAAAATGGATGAAGCAAAACATAAATGTGGTTTTTGATATAAAAAAAATAATATTGCTTTTGATTTCAAGTATTATATTAGCTTTAAAAGGTTATGAGAATATAGGAGTTGCTCTAACGATAGCTACATATATTTTATTATGGATTACAATTCCTTTAAAAAAGGAGAAAAAGCCTTTTGTTGTTACAAAAAGAGTAAAAAGACAGTTATTAGTATATTTAATTTTAGTTATAATTTTAGGAACACTTGTAAATGTCTTTAATGATTCTTTATCAATAATTGTTTTAAACATTATAGCAATGATTAGTTATGTTTTTGTATATGTTGTTGCTTTGATTACAACACCGATTGAAAAATGTATAAATGATAGTTTTTGTAGAAAAGCAAGCCAAAAGTTGAGAGAAATTCCAGAATTAAAAATAATTGGAATAACTGGAAGTTTTGGTAAAACTAGTACAAAATATGCTATAAATACAATTTTATCTCAAAAATATAATTGCTTAATGACACCTGCAAGTTATAATACAACTATGGGTGTTGTAAGAACTATAAATGAAGATTTAAAGCCAATTCACAATAGTTTTATTTGTGAAATGGGAGCAAAATATATTGGAGATATTAAAGAGATTTGTGATATAGTTCATCCAAATATTGCTGTAATTACAGCGGTTGGTCCTCAACATTTAGATACATTTAAAACTATAGAAAATGTTTCAAAAACAAAATTTGAATTGGTTGATTCTTTAGATGATGAAAAAGGTATTGCTTTTGTAAACTGGGAAGATGAGAATATTAGAAAAGTTAAAATTAATAAAAAATTTATAAAATATGGATTAAATAAAGATAGTGATTATTATGCTGAAAATATTGAAATCAATGAAAGAGGTTCAAGTTTTAATGTTGTAATGCCTGGAAATAGGAAAATAAATATTAAAACAAAATTATTAGGAAAATTGAATGTTTTAAATATTGTTTGTGGAGTTGCAGTTGCTGATAAACTTGGACTTTCAGAAGAACAAATAAAAATGGGTGTAAAATTTATAAAACCTGTTGAGCATAGACTAGAATTAAGACCAAATTCAAATGGAAGTATAATAATTGATGATTCATACAATTCAAATGAACGTGGAGCTAATATGGCTCTAGAAGTTTTAGGGTCATTTAAAGAAAAAAAGAGAATTTTAATAACCCCTGGAATTGTTGAATTAGGTGACAAGTCTTATGAAATAAATAAAAATTTAGGCAAAGAGGCCACAAAATATAGTGATTTTATAATTTTGGTTGGAGAAAAGCAAGCAGGACCTATGCTTGATGGATTAAAAGAAGAAAAATATCCAGAAACCCAAACAATGATTGCTAAAAATTTAGATGAAGCAATTAAGAAAATGTATGAGCTTATGGATTCAAATACGGTTGTTTTGTTAGAAAATGATTTGCCTGATAATTACCTATAAGGGGGAGTAAGTTTATGATAAAAGTTGGTGTTTTCTTTGGTGGAAAGAGTGTTGAGCATGAGATTTCTATAATTTCAATGATAGAAGCTACTTTAAGATTAGATGAAAACAAATATGAAATTGTTCCTATATATATAGCTAAAAATGGTGTAATGTATACAGGTGATGATTTATTGGATTTAGAAATGTATAGAGACATGGAAGTTCTATTAAAAAGATGTTATAGGGTTGCTGTGGTAAATGATGGTAAAAAAGTGAATGTAGTTAGAGTTCCAGCTCCAATTATTGGAAAAAAAGTATTAAATACCATAGATGTAGCTTTTCCAATAGTTCATGGAACAAATGTTGAGGATGGAACTATTGCTGGATTTTTAAATTTATTAGATATTCCATTTGTAGGTCCAGATGTGTTAGCATCAAGTATTGGAATGGATAAAATCTTATTTAAAAAGGTACTAAAAGAATCAGGACTTCCTGTTGTTGACTATGTAAGCTTTTATTCCACAGAATATGTAAAAGATGAGGAAAAAATATTAAAGAAAATTGATGAAAAGTTGAAATATCCATTAATTGTAAAACCGGGAAATTTAGGTTCAAGTGTTGGAATAAAAAAAGTTAAAAATCAAGCTGAACTTGAAGAAGCTGTAGAATTTGCAATGGAATTTTCTGATAGAATTTTAGTTGAAAATTGTGTTGGAAAATTGAAAGAAATAAATTGCGCAGTTTTAGGAGATGTTACAGAAACTGTTGCTACTGAATGTGAAGAGCCAATTTTGTCTGGAGAAATATTAAGCTATGTTGATAAATATGTTGGTGAAGGAAAAACTAAAGGTGGAAAGTTAGGAAAAATCGGTCCAAGAAAAGGCGGAAAGATAGGAGCTAGAAAAGGTGGCTCAGGAGGTGTAAATAATAGTATGGAAGGTAAGAAACTTCCAGCTGATATTCCAGATAAAATGCGTGATGAAATTCAAAAATTAGCGAAGGAAACATTCAAATTGCTTGGATGCAGTGGAATTTCAAGAGTAGACTTTTTAATTGATGAAGAAATTGATAAAGTATATGTTAATGAAATAAACACTATTCCAGGAGCGCTTTCTTGGTATTTGTTTGAAGCAAGTAAAAAGAATTTTAGTGACGTTTTAGATGAAGCTATAAATATTGCTATAAAAAGGCATGCTTCTAGAGAAAAATTAACATTTTCTTATGATCAAAATATTTTGGCTTTAACGGGTGGTATTAAGAAATAAAATAAAAAACCTTTAGATAAATGAATATCTAAAGGTTTTTTTATTTGTAATTTATAAAGTTATTATATATTAAATTATAAAAATTGTAAATATTTTTAAAAGCTGTTGACATTAAATAATTTTAATAATAAAATTCCTTTAAAAGGAGAGCAAAATGGTAACTTACGAAGAATTATATGAAATAGTAAAAGAATCTTTATCTGAAAAAAGATTTAATCATACTTTAGGCGTTGTAGAAAGAGCATTAGAATATGCTGAAATTTATGGAGCAAATATAGAAGATACTAAAAAAGCTGCAATTTTACATGATATTGCTAAAGAAATTCCTCATCAAGAGGCTTATAAAATGTTTGAAAATTTTGGTGTTGAATTAGATGAGATTGAAAAGAAAAATGATAATCTTATTCATTCAAAATTAGGAGCTGTAATTGCCAAGTATAAATATAATTTATCTGATGATATTTGTAATGCAATTAGTTTTCATACAACTGGGAGAGCAAATATGTCTTTGTTAGAAAAGATAATTTATTTGGCTGATGCGACTGAAAAAGGTAGAGTATATAAAAGTGAATTAAATATGATGACTTTAGATGAATTAGTTAATTTAATAAAAAAAGATATTGATGATGGATTAATATATGTTTTAAGTTATACATTAAAGTCTTTGATATATAGAAATTTATATATTCATATTAATTCTGTTAATGCTTATAATTTTTATAAAAAAGTTGAAATTATATAAAAAATGTATTCACAAATGTTTAAAAATTTGATATAATTCAAATGAATTACTAGATTCGGAGGATGTTGAAATGATATTCAAAGATTATTACAAAATACTGGGGCTAGAAACCAATAGAGTTTCTTTGAATGATATAAAAATTGCTTATAAAGAACAAGCTAAAAAATACCATCCAGATGTAAATGGTGGTAGTATACAATACGAAGAGCGATTTAAAGATATTAATGAAGCATATAAAACACTTTCAAATAGTATTAGTAAGCGTAGATATGATAGAATCTGGAATGCAAATGTAGGAAGAAAACAAAGAAATGATGCTTATCAAGCTAAAAGCAATAAAGAAGCTATTTGGAAAATGTTTTTTGGAAATATATTTGATAATAGTAAAAAGAAAAAATCAAAATCTAAAAATGCTATAAGAGGAGAAAATATTGAAACAGAATTAAATATTTCTCTTGAAGATGCTTTTTTTGGAAATGAAAAACAATTAGGCTTAAGAACAGTAGAAGGAAAAATAAAGACTTTTACCATTAATGTTCCACCTGGAATTCAAAATAATGAAAAAATTAGACTTGTAGGACAACGGAAAGCTTGGCAAAGATGGAGGAAGAAATGGTGATTTGTTTATAAAAATAAAAATAGATGATAATGAAAATTTTAAATTAGATGGTTTTAATTTAAGAACAAATCTATATTTAACACCTTGGGAAGCTGCCTTAAGTACTAAAGTAATAGTTCAAACTATTGATGAAGAATTATCTGTTTATGTTCCATCTGGTATTGAAAGTGGTGAAGAAATTAAGATTGAAAACAAAGGATATAAAGATGGAAAAGGCGGAAGAGGAGATTTAATTTTAGAAACTAAAATTATGATTCCTAAAAAGCCAAATGAAAAAGAGTTAAACTTGTTTAAGCAATTAAAAGAAGAATCGAGATTCAATCCAAGGAATATTGCTTAATGAAGTTTACATAAATAATAAAATCATTGACAATTTAGCTTTTTTAAGATATAATAAAAAAAGTGAATTTGCCTATGATGAATTACATTTTAGAATGTAAGAAAGGGTGTAAAGATGGACGAATTAGATGAAGTTCAAGGAAAGTATTTTAGTATTACTGATCCTAAAGATGTAGATACTGTTATCTATCAAATTAACAGAACTGAAAAGGAATTTTTAAAAACTTCGCCTAAATACACGGTAGAAAGACTAGATTGCGCAGTTGAATTTGTAGGTGATAAAACAAGAAAAACTTTTTTTGTTGATAATCCTGCGCCAGATGGTAATCATTTAATTATCTTTTCTTTTGGAAAAGGAAGAGTTGTGGTAAATAGCGGTTTTCTTGATTATGATCAAGTTAAGATTTCAAAGAAACCTACACCACTAAACATCAAGACTTTATATAGCGAAGAGGAAACTGAGTTTAAAGAATTTGCATATACACCAAACATGAAACGTCAGATTTCTATAATCGATTTAGAGACTACAGAAGAAGTAAAACCGGTATTATACTTTGATGAGGAAGCAAATGAAGTAAAAGGAAAATGTAAATTAAAACCTTATAAGAAGTATTTTGCCTTTGAGGTTAGAGAAAAGAAATAATATATGAAGTGGCGTGAAAGGAGATTTTATAATGAGTGAAGGTACTAATACTCCAAATGGAGATAGTAAAAAGAATTTATATGAAACCAATGAAGCAACTATAAAAGGTAAACTGGGAACTTGCTGTATAGATATGAATATTGTTGAAAAAAACAATAAGGATATAGAAACTGTATTAGAATCAGATGCAAATTTTTTTGAATCAATTAATGAAATTAAGAGAAATGGATATATGGAAATTGCTGTAGGAACAATTGGAGAACCAGTACAATATATAAGAGATGATATTGAATCATTAAAAAATGCTTTAAAAATAATAAGAGATAGAGAAGTAGCTAATGGAAAAGAAAATTTCTTCAAAACAAAGAATGCAATGAAATATTCAGATTACAAGAAAGCTTCAATGAGAAAAGACAAAGAGCAAGAAGATGAAAAATCAGAAGAAAATAAAGATAGAGATGATGAATAATTTCTAACGGAAAATATTACATAGGAAAAGGTGAGATGTAATGGGTTTTGGTGAAAAGATTAAAAGAGCATTACAAAAAATAAAAGGTAGGCTAATAGTTTATATATTAGCCATTCTTGTTGGAATTTTTGGAATTATTGCCCCAATAAGTAGAGCTATTACAGATGCAAATTTAGCATCTGCAAATGGTTCTGACTGGTTTGAGGTTTTCTTTACGAAACTTGGTTATTTAACTAAAATAGGAGAAAATATAACTGGAGTCTTTAATTCAAAATATTTTCCTACATTTTGGACAGGAACAAAGTACTTTATATTATTTGCAGTATGCTTTATTTTTATAGGAGTTTATAAAGCTCTTCCAAAACATGAATTTGATGATATTGAAAACGGCTCTAGTGATTGGGCTCAAGGTGGAGAACAATATAGAGTTTTAAGCAAAAAGCAGGGGATTATATTAGCTGAAAAAAACTATTTACCAGTAGATAAGCGTGGTAATGTTAACGTTTTAGTTGTTCGGAGGTTCTGGTGCTGGTAAATCTGCTTCTTATGTTATACCAAATGCATTACAGCTTTTAGGTTCTTATGTATTTACAGATCCTAAAGGTGAGCTTTATGATAAAACAGCAGGTTTCTTTGAAGCAAAAGGCTACAATGTTAAGGTTTTAAATTTAGTAAATCCAGAAAATAGTGATGGATACAATCCATTAGCTCATATTAAGAATGAAATTGATGTTGATGTTATAGCAAATACTATTATGAAAGGTCAAAGTTCAGAAGGTGGTGGCTCAGACCCATATTGGGATAATATGGCTGAAATGTTATTAAAAGCTTTAATATATTTCTTAAAAGCTGTTAGACCACCAGAAGAACAAAATTTAGCTAGTTGTGCTGAAATGGTTAGGGCTGCTAATGCTAGTGGCGGTGGTAATAAACTTACAGAACTTATGGAAGTTTTACCATATGATCACCCAGCTAGAATGAATTATAAATCTATTGAGATCGCTCCAGATAAAACATATAGTTCTATTTTAAGTACTTTGCAATCAAAATTAGGTAAATTTGACTCAAAAGAAATTGCTGAAGTTACATCAACAAATACAATAGATTTTGAAAGAATTGGTGCTGAGAAAACAGTTGTATATGTTATTTCTTCAGATACACATACTGCTTATGATTTCTTATTAACAATCTTTTTCTCACAAATGATACAACAATTATATGATTTTGCAGATAAAAATGGAGGTGCTTTACCAGTTCCTACATATTTTATCCTTGATGAGTTTGCTAATATTGGTCATATTCCAGACTTTGATAAAAAGATATCTACTTCAAGAAGTAGAAAGATTTCATTCTCTGTTATACTTCAGAACTTAGATCAGTTAGAGGCAGTTTATGAAAAAGCTAATGAAACAATCATTGGTAACTGTGATACTCACTTGTTTTTAGGTTCTAACTCACAAAAAACAGTTGAATATTTTTCTAAACAATTAGGTGAAAAAACAATTACTAGAAATAATTACTCTGTTAATAGAGATAAAGGTGAATGGAAATCAGGTTCTTCAGAGTCAGATCAAATTATGGCCAGAGCTTTAATGACACCAGATGAGCTTAGAAGAATGGATAATGATTTATGTATCATTTTTGAAAAAGGTTTAAAGCCTATTAAAGCTAATAAATATTATTATTTTAAATATCCAGAATCAAAGATAGTTGATAAATATAAATTAGATCATAATGATGTAAAAGTTGAAAGAGCGGTTTGGAGAAAATATAATCCAAATAATCCATATGAAGAAGGTCAAGAAGAAGGAGTTGAAAATTTCCCATCACTCGATTCATTATTTGATGAAGATTCTGAGCCTGCAATGGCTACTGCTGGAACTTCAGAAAATAGCGCATCTATGAATAGTGGTGCTTCTTCTATACCAACAGATAGTGGTTCATCGAATACTTCATCTGCTTCTATAAAACCAGCTAAAGATACAACAGAAATTGATATTCAAAAAGAGTTAGAAGCAAAATTTGATGAGTTATTTGGTGCATTAGATGATGATGACGATACAAATATGTAGATTAAAAATTCCTAAATTTTATTTAGGAATTTTTATATTTTATTTACATAAAACTATTGACCAAAACAAAATTTCGGTTTATAATATTATCCATAGTTAAAATATATTGAAGGGTAGAACTTATGAAATTTGTTCATATTGCAGATATACATTTCGATTGTCCATTTTCTAGTTTGTCTGTTAGAGAAAATTTATCTGATAATAGAAGATTAGAACAAAGAAATGTATTGAAAAAAGTTATAAATTATATAAAAGAAAATGATATAAATTATTTATTTATATCAGGTGATTTATATGAAAATGAATATGTTAGAAGAAGTACAATAAATTATATAAATAATTTATTTTTAGAAATTCCTAATACAAAAATTTTTATTTCTCCTGGAAATCATGATCCATATTTAAAAAGTTCTTATTATTCAGAATTTGAATTTGCTCCAAATGTTTATATATTTAAGACAACAAGCTTTGAGTGTAAAGAATTGCAAGATGTTAATATTTATGGAATGGGATTTCAAGATTTTTATTGTAAAGGTATTAATTATAGTTCAATAAATCCACTCCAAAATGGAAAACCAAATATTATGATTATGCATGGAAGTTTAGAGCGGTGGAACAGAGGAAAATAGAGAGTATAATCCTATTTTAGAAAGTAGATTAGATACTTTAAATATGGACTATATAGCTTTAGGGCATATTCATAAACCATATTATGATGAAGAAAAAAAGCAAAAAGTTGTTTATCCTGGCTCTCTAGTAGCTCTTGGCTTTGATGAAAAAGGACCACATGGGGTAATAGTTCGGAGAAATAAGTGAAGATAAAAAGTTAATTTATAAATTTATAAAAATGGATGATACAGAGTTTGCTGAATATGAACAAAAAATAGATGATATGGATTCAGAGGAAGATTTAATTGAAAAAATAAATAGTTTGAGTTTAAATGAAGATAATTTATATGAGATTATTTTAGTAGGAAATAGAAGCTTTGAGATAAATACTAGAAATATTTTTAAGTTAATTACAAAACCAAATATCTTGCGAATAAAAGATAAAACTAGTTTAAAATATAATTTAAATGAGATAAAAAATGAAAAGACATTAAGAGGGCTTTTTGTTAAGGAATTATTAAAAAAGCAAGAAGAAAATGTATATTCACAAGAGGAAATAGATAAAGCAATAGAAATAGGCTTAAATTCTTTAAAAGAATAGGAGAATTGTTTTGAAAATTAATAATTTACAAATAAATGGGTTTGGAAAATTATCTGATAAAAAAATAAATTTAGATAAAAAATTTAATATAATATATGGAAAAAACGAAGCTGGAAAATCTACGTTACTAAGTTTTATTAAATCTATATTTTATGGAGTTGATAAAACTAAAAATGGAAAAGATATTTCTGACTATGATAAATATTTTCCTTGGAATAATATTAATTATTCAGGAAAAATTGATTATGAGTTAGATAATGGAAAAAGGTATGAAGTTTTTAGAGATTTTAAAAAGAAAAATCCAGTAATTTATAATAGTAATAAGCAAGAAATTTCTTTAGACTATAATATAGATAAAACAAAAGGAATTGATTTTATATATGAACAAATAAAGATTGATGAAGATACATTTAAAAATACTGTTATTGTTGGTCAAAATGATATAAAAATAAATAAATCTGCTCAAAATGGATTAATACAAAAAATTAGTAATATTGTTTCTTCTGGAGATGAAAACATTTCATATAAAAGAACTTTAGATAAAATAAATAAATTGCAAATTGAGCAAATTGGAACAGATAGAACAAAAGAAAAACCTATAAATATTGTGAACGAAAAAATAGAAAAATTAAAAAATTCTAAAAGTAAATTAGAGGGATATAAAGATTTTGTTCAAGAAAACGATTCAGAAGTTCAAAAGATTCAAGACAAAATTGACAATGAAGAAGTAAAACTTTCATTATATAGAGTCATTAAAGAAAGTAATGAGAAAAGCAACATAAAAAATAGTGAAATTGAAGTTATAAAAAAGATTAGAGATGAAGATTTAGAAAAGATAGAAGAGTTAGATGATAAAGTTGATAAAACTGTTAAAGAGAATTTAAAAAATGAGAAGAAATCTTCAGTTTTAGCAATAATTTCGATATTTGTATTAATTGTTCTTTTTGTAATTTGCTATTTATTAAAATTAAATAAAGTGATTTTAATTATTCTAGCAAGTATTGCTGGATTGGTATTAATTTTAGATATTATAGATAGAATAATTTTTAATAGAAAGAAAAAATCAAAATTACAAGAGCTTGAAAGTTTAGAGAAAAAAATTAATCAGGAAATTAATATTTTAAAAAATAACATAAGAGCTCGCCAAAGTGAAATAGATTTAAAACAGCAGGAAATAAAACAGGCTGAAAATGAGATAAATCGTTTGGTTATGAATAGTTTTGAAGATAAATTAGATTCTGATTTTATAGAAAATGCTTTTGAATTAAGTGAAGATGTATTAGAGAGTCAAATTTTAGATAAAAATGATAAAATAAATAATTTAAAAATTGAAAAAGGTGCTAAACAGAATCAGAAAGAATTAATGCAAGAAGAAGTTAATGAATTGTCAAAAGTTCAAGAAGAGCTTGATAGGCTTGAAGAAGAGAAAAAAGATTTAATTTCTTTAAATAATTCTTATAATATTGCAAAAGAAGCATTAGAGAATGCTTATGAGAATATAAGAAGTAGTTTAAGTCCTGAATTTACAAGCAAACTTTGTGAAATTGCTTCAAAAGTTTCAAGTGGAAAATATAATGAAGTGAGTTTTGTTGATACAGATGGCCTTATTATTGGAACTTCAGATGGAAGATTTGTTCCAGTAGAAAGACTTAGTCAAGGAACTATAGATCAAATGTATTTAGGCTTAAGATTAGCTAGTATTGATACGATTTCAAAAGAAAAAATGCCAATAATATTAGATGAAACATTTGCTTTTTTTGATGATGATAGATTAAAAAATATTTTAGAATTTTTAAGTAATAATTACGATAGACAAATAATAATCTTTACTTGCTCAAAAAGGGAAACTGAAACATTAGATAAACTAAATATAGATTATAATTATATAGAGCTTGAAAAGTAGGCTTTTATGTGTTATAATTTTATGGTGTTTATTTAAAAGAAAGAAGAGGTTTTTATGTTTCAAAAGTTAGAAGGTGTTGAAGCGAGATATGAGGAATTAAATAAATTAATTAGTGATCCTCAAATTATCTCAAATCAATCTGAATGGAAAAAATTAATGAAAGAACATAGTTCATTAGAGGATGTTGTTCAGAAATATAGAGAATATAAGCAAACTCAAAAAGAATATGAAGAAGCTAAAGAAATGATGAATGATCCTGAAATGAAAGATTTAGCAGAGGAAGAAATGTTAACAGCTAAAGATAAACTTCCAAAATTAGAAGAAGAGTTGAAAGTTCTTTTAATTCCTAAAGATCCAAATGACGATAATAATGTTATTTGCGAAATTCGTAGTGGTGCTGGTCGGAGAAGAAGCTGCGTTATTTGCTGGAACGCTATTTAGAATGTACTCAATGTATGCTGAGAGAAAACATTTTAAAATAGAAGTTATAGATAGTAATGAAACAGAATTAGGTGGATTTAATAAAATTTCATTTATGATAACTGGAAAAGGGGCTTATAGTAGATTTAAGTTTGAAAGTGGTGTTCATAGAGTTCAAAGAGTTCCAGATACAGAATCAAGTGGTAGAATTCATACATCTACTGCTACGGTTGCAGTTCTTCCTGAAGTAGAAGATGTGGAAATTGAAATAAATCCTGCTGATATAAAGATGGAAGTTTATAGGGCAAGTGGAGCAGGTGGACAACATGTTAATAAAACATCTTCAGCTGTAAGGCTTATTCATGAACCAACTGGAATTGTTGCTGAATGTCAAACAGAACGTTCACAAGTTCAAAATAGAGAATATGCAATGAGATTACTTCGTTCTAGACTTTATCAAATGGAAAAGGAAAAACAAGATAAGGAGCTTGCGCAAGAAAGAAAAAATCAAGTAGGTTCTGGAGATAGAAGTGAAAAAATCAGAACATATAATTATCCTCAAGGAAGAATTACTGATCATAGAATTGGTTTTAGTACATACCAATTTGATAATTTTTTAAATGGTGATTTAGATGAAATGATAGATAATTTAATTGCTACGGATAGGGCAGAACGATTAAAAGGTGAAAATGAATAAAAATTTAAAAAAAGTGTTGTAACTTTTTTTTATATAAGTTATAATGTTTGTATAATGATAAACTTATGAATACTAAAGACAATTTTCTTTAGAGAGGAACTGGTGGATATGAGAAAAAAACAAGTAGAAGTAGAAAAAGAAAATAAAAAAAGTATAATTCCTAGAACAGCTGTAAAAGGGTTAATTAATGGATTTGTAGCTTATGGAATTTTATTAATTTTTATATTTTTATCAATAACAGTAGTTGTTACTTGGTTTGTTGAAAATCATAAAGATTCGGTGGATTATAGTGTTTTAAAATATTCATTGCCATTATTAGCTGCATTTTTAATATTTTTCATAATTAGAGCTACTTGTAGATTAAGTACATTTGATTTATTTAAAAATTGTAAAATTAAAGAAGAAGAGATTGAAAATGTTTGTACAAAAATGAATCTTTTCTATATATGTGTTGTAGCTTTTTCAGTATTTACTATTATAATTTATTTGATAACGAGATTTAGTAATGCAAAAATTTTAACTGATAGAGATTTATCAAATTATTCACAGTCAAATTCATATTATGCTAGACAAAAAGAGGAAGAGATTATAGAAGAATTTGAAGAAAATAGGGCAGATATATTAGTTCAAACTTTAATTATAGAAACAGGTTTATTATTAGGAATATTCTCACTTATTCCAAATCAGAGAAGATTAATTGAGAGATATAATTAATGATAAAATAAATAAAAATACCTACTTAAAAAGTAGGTATTTTTATTGTTGGATTTCTTCTTTTTTCTCTTCAGATAAAACTGGTGGAATAGGTGGAGTAGGTGGATTTTGTTTATTTTCTATGGCAACTACAGTTTTGGCAATAGGTGTATTTTTATTTGCTATAGATGTTTGAGTTTTAATTTCATTTAAAATATCCATTCTCCAATATGCTTCTTGAATTTTCATTTCTACACTCCATGTAGATGAAAGACCTACAATTAAACCAAGCAAGGCACCAATACCAGTAGAAATTCCAATAACGTATAACTGGTCCTCAAAAAATTCTTGCATAATAATTAGACCTATTCCAGCACATATTGCAGAAAATAAAACCATATATCCTAAAACAATGCATGTTTTTAAAGTAACTAAATGACTTATACATTTTTTATATTTATTTTCATTAAAGTACATAATTACCCTCCTTAATATAGATTACATTAAAATTATACAATTTTTTACTTAAATATTCAATATAAATTATAAAAAATTGATTGACTAAAAAAGAATTCTAGTATATAATACAAACAATAGTTCTTTAACTATTAGCAAAATTGAAAGGAGACAAAATGAATTTATTAGAAGAACTTAATGATAAACAATATGAAGCTGTAACGAAAACTGAAGGACCATGTTTAGTTATAGCTGGTGCTGGTTCTCGGAAAAACTAAAGTTTTAACTCATAAAATAGCATATCTCATGGGAGAAAAAAAGGTAAAACCATGGGATATTTTAGCGATTACGTTTACAAATAAAGCTGCAAATGAAATGAAGGAAAGAGTGGAGAAGTTAGTTGGTGATATTGCTAACGATATGTGGATAGGAACATTTCATTCTATTTGTGTTAGAATTTTAAGAAGATATATAGACAGGTTAGGTTTTACTAATTCATTTGTAATTTTTGATACAGGTGATCAGAAAACATTAATTAAGCAAATTTTAAAAAGTCAAGAATTAGATGATAAAATTTTTACAGACAAATCTGTTCAATATGAAATTAGTAATGCAAAAAATGATATGCTAGAACCAAGTAGTTATGCTATGAAGGCTAATGGTGATTTTAGAAAAGAAAAAATTGCTGAAATTTATAAAATTTATCAAAAAAGATTAAAAGAAAATAATGCTATTGATTTTGATGATATTATTAATTTTGTGATTAAAATAATGATGGAAAATCCTGATGTATTGGAATATTATTCTGAAAAATTTAAATATGTTTTAGTTGATGAATATCAAGATACTAATAAAGCTCAATTTACGTTAGTAACATTACTAGCTTCAAAATATGGGAATATAACTGTTGTTGGTGACAATGATCAAGGGATATACTCATTTAGAGGAGCTGATATTTCTAATATTTTAAATTTTGAAAAAGATTTTCCTGGAACAGAAATTATTAAATTAGAGCAAAATTATAGATGTACAGGAAGTATTTTAAATGCTGCAAATTCAGTTATTAAAAATAATGAAACTAAATATGAGAAAAAATTATGGACTAAAAATGAAGATGGAGAACTTCCTGAAGTATTTAGAGCCGATGACGAATATGGTGAAGCAAATTATGTTGTTCAAAAAATAGTTTCACTAAAAAGTTCAGAATATTATAAAAATTCTGATTTTGCAATTCTTTATAGAACAAACTCTCAATCAAGAGTTTTAGAGCAAGTTTTAGTTAGAGAACAAATTCCATATAAAGTAATAGGTGGTTTAAAATTCTTTGAAAGAAAAGAAATTAAAGATGCAATTGCTTATTTAAGATTAATTCAAAATTCAAATGATAATTTAAGCTTAACGAGAATTATAAATGAACCAAAAAGAGGTGTTGGAAATACAAGTATAGCAAATATAGAAGAAATATCTGCAAATGAAGGAGTTTCAATGTATGATATTATTAAAAAATCTGATGAATATGGTTTATCTAGAATATTTGCTAATACAAGAGAGTTTATAGATTGTATAGAAAATTTAAAAAAAGAGAAAGATACATTGAGTATTTCAGAATTATTATCAAAGACTCTTAAAATGACAGGATATATAGATGCTTTAAAAAATGAAGAAAAACAAGATGAAAAAATTAAAGCTGAAAATAGAATTGATAATTTAGATCAATTACTAACTATGGCAGAAGAATTTGAAACAGAGATGGCAGATGGTGGTTTAGAAGAATTTTTAGAAGATATTGCTTTAAGTTCTGATGTAGATAATATTGAAGAGGGAGAAGAGACTGTTACTTTAATGACTTTACATAGTGCAAAAGGCCTTGAATTTCCAGTTGTATTTTTAGTTGGAATGGAAGAAGGGCTTTTTCCAAGCAATAAATCAATTGGAGAACCTAAAGAGCTAGAAGAGGAGAGACGTCTTTGTTATGTTGGAATAACTAGAGCTAAAGAAAGACTATTTATGGTTTGCTCTAAAATGAGAACGACTTATGGTTCAACAACTTATAATCAGCCATCAAGATTTATAAAGGAAATTCCAGCTGAAATGTTAGAGGGAAAAGATGAGGCTCTTGAAGAAGGCAAAAACAGATATGATGAACAAGATAGATTTTCAGGATATGGAGATTTTGAATGGAGTTATGGAAAATCTAAAAATTATTCATGGAGTGGAGGACCTGTTAAAACATATAGTTCTAATGATTTAAGAGTTTCTGCTACATCAAAAGAAGTTTCAAATACTTTTCAATTTAGAACTGCTGATAGCTTTTTAAAAGCTTTAAATAATAAGCCAAAAGCTAATGATAATGTTGATTTATCAGTATATAATGCTGGTATTAAAGTTTTCCATAAAAAATTTGGTGAAGGAATAATTAGTAAAGTTGAAAAAGAACGGTGATGATTTAAAGGTTGATATTGACTTTAATAAAGTTGGTCATAAACGTCTTATGGCTAAATTTGCTGGTCTAGAAATTTTATAAAAGGAGTTATAAATATGAAAGTAGAAATGTTAGTTGTTGCTATTTTTATAATAATAATTGGTTTTTCTATTGTTAAAAATGTGCTTCCAAAAGAAAGTGAATTTGCAAATGAAATAACATTGCCTGAAAACAAGACAGTTAGTAATAATGAAATTTATAATCAAAATGTTATAGATAATTCTAATATAATAGAAAATGCTGTAGATGTGTCAATTTTTAATTAAAAATTCTTGAAAAATAGTGTTTTTTCGATTATAATAAATAAGTCAAAATTTTTATAAATAATTTGGAGGAAAGAAAATTGCTTATTTCAAATGGTGTTACAATACGTTTTGGAAAAAGAGTATTATTTGAAGATGTTAATATTAAATTTACAAAAGGAAATTGTTATGGAATAATTGGTGCTAATGGTGCTGGTAAGTCAACATTTTTAAAAGTTTTATCTGGTGAAATAGAGCCAAGTAAAGGTGAAGTTATTTTAGATAAAGGCGAAAGACTATCAATGCTAAAACAGGACCATTTTGCTTATGAAGATTATACTGTAATAGATACTGTAATGCTTGGAAATTCTGAGTTATATAATATAATGAAAGAAAAAGATAAGATATATTCAAAGCCAGATTTTTCTGAAGAAGATGGATTAGTTGCTGCAAAACTTGAAGAACGTTTTGCGGAGCTTGATGGTTGGAACGCAGAATCAGATGCTGCTAAACTACTTAATGATTTAGGAATTGATAGCTTTTTGCATTATAAATTTATGAAGGAACTTGAGGCAAAAGATAAAGTTAAAGTTCTTTTAGCTCAAAGTTTATTTGGAAATCCAGATGTATTACTTTTAGATGAGCCTACAAATGATTTAGATATGAAAGCAATTAATTGGTTACAAGATTTTTTAATAGATTTTGAAAATACTGTTATAGTTGTTTCACATGATAGATATTTTTTAAATAAAGTTTGTACTCATATTGCAGATGTTGACTTTGGAAAAATTAAGGTATACCCAGGAAATTATGATTTTTGGTATGAATCAAGTCAGCTTGCTTTAAAGCAGATGAAAGAAGAAAATAAAAAGAAAGAAGAAAAGATTAAAGAGTTGCAAGATTTTATTGCAAGATTCTCTGCTAATGCTTCAAAATCAAAACAAGCTACATCTAGAAAGAAGTCTTTAGAAAAAATTGAATTAGAAGAGATAAAACCTTCTAACAGAAAATATCCTTATATAGATTTTAAACCAGATAGAGAGTATGGAAAAGATATTTTGGAAGTTAAAAATTTATCTAAAACTGTTAATGGTGAAAAGCTTTTAGATAATATATCTTTTACAATAAAAAGAGATGAAAAGGTTGCATTTATTTCTGATAATGAGCTTGCAAAAACTGTTTTGTTTCAAATATTATCTGGAGAAATTGAACCAGACTCTGGAGAAGTTACTTATGGAGTTACTATTTCAACAGATTATTTTCCAAAAGATAATAATTATATGTTTGAAGAAGAAATGAGATTAGTTGATTGGTTAAGGCAATATTCTAAAGACCCTGATGAAACTTATGTTAGAGGATTTTTAGGAAGAATGTTATTTTCAGGTGATGAAGCTTTAAAAGATGTTAAAGTTTTATCTGGAGGAGAAAAAGTTAGGTGTGTTCTTTCTAAAATGATGCTTTCTGGTGCAAATATGCTTATATTTGATGAGCCAACTAATCATTTAGATATGGAAAGTATAACAGCTTTAAATGAAGGAATGAAAAAATATACAGGAATTATTTTATTTACATCACATGACCATGAATTAACTCAAACAGTTGCAAACAAAATTATAGATTTAAAAGATGGAAAAAATATTGTTGTTAGAGAATGTAGTTATGATGATTATTTAGAAGAGCAAAATAGTTAAATTTGTTGAAAGAAAGCTATATAGCTTTCTTTTTCAATTAAAATATAAAAAATTAATTAAAAGATGATATAAAAGTGTGTTAGTAAAAAGAGAGGAAATTATTATGAACATAATAACAAAGAAAATATCTGAAGAATTAAATATTACAGAAGCTCAAGTTAGTTCGACTATTAAGCTAATTGATGATGGGAATACGATTCCATTTATTGCACGTTACAGAAAAGAAGTTACTGGAAATTTAAGTGATGAGGTTTTAAGAGAATTTGATGAAAGATTAAAATATTTAAGAAATTTGGAAGCTAGAAAAGAGGAGATTATAAGGCTTATTGATGAGCAAGGAAAGCTCACAGATGAACTTACAATAAAGATTACTACTGCTACTACTCTTTCAGAGCTTGAGGATATTTACAGACCATATAAGCCAAAGAAGAGAACAAGAGCTACAATAGCTAAAGAAAAAGGGTTGGAACCATTAGCTATGATAATTTATTTGCAACAGGAAAAAAGAGATATTTATGAAATTGCAAAACAATATATAGATAAAGATAAAGGTGTTAAAACTGTAGAAGATGCAATAGCTGGTGCTAGTGATATAATTGCTGAAGATATTTCAGATAATAGTGATTATAGAAAGAAAATAAAATCTATGAATTTTAGAGAAGCTGTAATTTCTTGTAAAAATTCTAAAGAGGAAAAGTCACTTTATGAAATGTATTATGACTATAAAGAAGGAATTTTAAGGCTTCCATCACATAGAATTTTAGCTATAAATAGGGGAGAGAAAGAAGAATTTTTAAAAGTTAAGTTAGAATCTCCTGATGAGAAGATTTTGAAATATTTAGAAAGACAAATTATTCAAGATGAATTAAGTCAGTTTGCTGAAATTTTAAAAAATACAATTGAAGATAGCTATAAGAGGTTAATTGCTCCAAGTATTGAAAGAGAGATAAGAGCTGACTTAACTGAAAGAGCTGAAGAAAAGGCAATTAAGGTTTTTGGAAAGAATGCAAAACAACTTTTAATGCAACCACCTATTAAAGATATTGTTGTTATGGGATTTGATCCAGCTTATAGAACTGGATGTAAAATTGCAGTTATTGATAAAACTGGTAAAGTTCTAGCTACGACTACTGTTTATCCAACAGAGCCTCAAAACGATGTAGAAGGGTCTAAAAAGGCTTTAATTGATTTAATAAATAAATTTGACGTTAATATGATTTCAATTGGAAATGGAACAGCCTCACGCGAATCAGAACTATTTATATCTAATATGTTAAAAGAAATTGATAAAGAAGTATATTATGCAATAGTTAGTGAAGCTGGTGCTTCTGTATATTCAGCTTCTAAATTAGCAACAGAAGAATATCCAGATATAAATGTCTCTTTAAGAGGAGCAATATCAATTGCTAGACGACTTCAAGATCCATTATCAGAACTTGTAAAAATTGATCCAAAATCAATTGGAGTTGGTCAATATCAACATGATGTAAATCAAAAGAAACTAGAGGAGAGTATAACAGGAGTTGTTGAAGATGCTGTAAACTCTGTTGGTGTAGATGTAAATACAGCTACGCCATCACTTCTTTCTTATGTTTCTGGAATAAATATGAGTTTAGCAAAAAATATTGTAAAATATAGAGATGAAAATGGTGAATTAAAACAAAGAAAAGAATTGCTTAAAGTAACAAAATTAGGACCATCTGCATTTAAACAATGTGCAGGATTTATTAGAATATATAATGGTAAAAATCCACTTGAAATGACAGGTGTTCATCCAGAAAGTTATGAAGTAGCTGAAAAATTACTCGCAAAATTAGGATATTCTGTGGATAGTATTTTAGATAAAGAGAAAAAAGTGGACTTAGATGAAAAATTGAGAAAAGTTAATGTTAAAGAAACGGCAAGTGAATTAGCTGTTGGTGAACTAACTTTAAAAGATATTATTGAGGAAATTCTAAAACCTGGAAGAGACCCTAGAGATTCAATGCCAAAGCCAATTTTAAGGTCAGATGTATTAAAATTTGAAGATTTAAAAATTGGAATGATTATGAATGGAACTGTTAGAAATGTTATAGATTTTGGAGCATTTATAGACATTGGAGTTAAATATGATGGGTTAGTACATATTTCAGAAATGGCATACCAATTTGTAAAAAATCCTTCAGAAATAGTTTCTGTTGGAGATGTTGTTAAAGTAAAAGTTATTGATATAGATAATGACAAACATAAAGTTTCATTATCTATGAAGCTAAATGGATAAAAAAAAGATGGCTAATTTGAGCCATCTTCTTGTTTTTTATTTGATTTCTTTTTTATTTTTTCAACTTTTACATCATTTAATTCTTTATAAAATTCATATTTTGTAGCTACGAAATATGGTCTAATTGCGCTATAAAATAAAACCATAAATGGTGTTAAATATTTAGTTTCTATAAATATGTTTAATATTAATAATATCAATGCTCCAATTAAAAACCAATGTAAGAAAGATAAAAGTAATAAAACATATTTAGATATATTATTTTTCATTAATTGTTTTGACTTTTCTACGATATCTTTTTCAGACATATCAGGATTTTCATAATAAGTATAAGCTACTAAAGTATATTTTAATATATAATATATTAGTAAAATTACTGATAAAATACATATTGTACTTGCTAGAGGAACTAAATTTTGATTAAAGCAAAGAAAATTTACATTATTTAAATTTGCTGTCATTGTTCCAACCCAGTAATACATAGAAAATAAGAAAATTATTAATGGAGCTAATATTTTTAATAAAACTAATAAACCAATTTTTGTGTATTTTATACAGTTTTTAATTGTTATATTTATAAAATCTGTAATTGAATTTGTTTTTATATCAGATAAATCTAAGATATTTGCTATAATTCCATATCCTAAAATCCAACTTAATAATAAGAATAGTGCTTGTACAATTGCTAAAACAATAGAATTTGTCATAGTTACTGCTATTTTTGTTTGAAAAAATGTAATTAATGATATTATTATAAAATATAATAAACTACTAGATGCGCATTTTATATAATTTCCAGTAAGCTTAATTTTGGCTGAATTTTTGATTTCATTTATTTTCATTTTTTCCTCCCTTAACTTTCGTATTTTTTTTGTATTGCAAGAATTTCATCATAGTGATTATCTAAAATGTCTAAAAATACATCAGCAACTTTAGGATCAAATTGTGTACCTGACACCCTTACAATTTCCTCTCTAACGACATCTAATGGAAGAGCATTTCTATATGAACGTTTTGTAGTCATAGCATCAAATGTATCTGCTACTGCAGCAATTCTGGCAAATAGTGGTATATCTTTGCCTTTAAGTTTTCCTGGATAACCGTTACCATCAAATTTTTCATGATGATGATAAATAATAGGAATTATTTCTTCAAATGTTGAAGCATTAGAAAGAATATGTTTTCCAATTGATGGATGATTTTTTATTTCTCCATATTCATCATCAGTAAGTTTACCTTCTTTTAAAAGAACACTGTCAGGAACACCGATTTTTCCAATATCATGAAATAATCCGCCGATTTCAAGAATTTTTAATTCTTCTTGAGATAGTCCCATATATTTTCCAATTAAAACAGAAAAAGCTGAAACTCTATCTGAATGACCTCTTGTATATTTATCTTTTGCTTCAACTGTATATCTTAATGTTTGAATTGTCTCTAAATATGCTTTTTCTAATTCTTCTCTAGATTTTGATAGCTCTTGATTAATTTGATTTATAAGTCTCATTTGTTCAATTGATTTTATTGCAGACTCTATTAAGAGCAATAATTGATCAAATTTATCACTTTTTTCACAATAACCTTGAATAGATAATTTTCTAATTGTTTCTAGTGGTGGAGCTAAATCTTTGTGACCAGTAAGTAGTAATATGTATAAATCTTTATTGAATTTTCTAATTTCTTCAACAACCTTGTCACCATGAATAGGTGTCATAATAAAGTCTAAAAGCATTAAATCAAAGTGTTCATTTTTTACACGCTCAATAGCTTCTAATGGATTTGTTATACCAGTTAATTGATAACCAGAACGCTTTAAAAAAACAGATAAAGAATCTATAATTCCGTTCTCATCATCAACAGCAATTATTTTATATGGTTGTTTTTCAATATTTTGTTCTGAGTGGCGCATTTTAGAATACCTCCTTTAATTTAAAAAATATTATACACCTAATTTGAAGAAATTGGAAGAGTAATTTTAAAAGTAGTTCCTTTTCCAACTTTAGATTCAAATGACAAATCACCATTAAATTGTGTTTTTAAGTTTGAATATGAGATAAATAAGCCAAGACCAGTTCCATTACTTCCTTTTGTAGTAATTATTTCTTTAAATAATTTATCTTTTATTTCATCTGGAATTCCTACACCATGATCTTCAATAGTTATAATTAATTTGTTATGTTCGTTTTCTAAAACCATTTCAATACTTCGATTTGGAACACCATTATAACTTTGAATTGCATTTGAAATTAAGTTGTTAATTATTTGAATTAAGCTATTGATGTTTCCTTGCAAATGAATATCGCTTTCTATATTGTATGAAATATTTAAAGTAACTAAAGCTTGTTGTAATTCATGTTTCATTAGTATATTAACTCTTTTCATTAGTTCATTAACAGAAAATGTTTCAAAAGTTGTTTCTGTAAAAGAAGCAGCTTGACCACGAATTGCGGTAATTATGTCTGACATATATGAAACATAATCTTTAATTTTATTATTCCAAGTTTCCATATCATTTGCAATCTCTTTATGATCTTCAATTGTTACTGATGAATCAGCAATTGATGTTCTATATTCATTAATTAAATCTGATAATCCTTCTGTTGCTCCAGCAATTGAAAAAATTGGTGTTTTTAAATTATGTGTAACTCCACTAATCATTTCTCCAAGTGAGGCTAAACGCTCTTTTTCAATAAGTGCATTTGTATTAGATTTGATTATTTCAACATCATGATGATGTTCTGTAAAATCTTTAAATAACATTAAAGAGCCAATGTAAATATTTCCTGATTTTAAATTACTTATTTCTATTCTTAAGAATTTTTTTATACTTTTAAATTCTTTTTCAATTACTAAAGTTTCATTTGATTCTTTAACAGCTTTTAGGCTATTTATTATAGTCTTTTCTTCTAAAGCTTTAAAGTTCTCAAGTTTTAATAAATCAAAAATATGTATAGAATTTATAGATTTGTCTTCAATTTCAAATATTTTTAAGAATGCTGTATTATAATCTGTTATTATATTTTTGTCATTTAAAACAAGATATCCATCACTCATTCTATCAACAACTTTTGTTAGAGCCATAGGAACAGCATCTAATAGTTGAAATTTGAACAATGCTAATGTAAAACAAATTAATGATATTGCTGAACTGATAGGTGTTATATATACAGTAACTTCAATTAATTTTAATACGCCTAGTAAATTTAAAATGAATGGAAATGTAATTCCTATTAAAAACAAACCTAACTGTTGAGAGAATAAACTTGCATTTTTTGTGAAAAATTTAAATAATGTTATAATTGATATAAAGTATAAAATATAAGAATATATTTCATTAATAAAAAATACTGGTCCAAATTGTGTATCTTGTAAACTAATATCATATGATTTGAAAAATAAATGGTATCTCTCGTTTGTCCATAAAGCCAAAAGTGACAACAATGGAATTACAAATAATAATAAATGTTTTGGTTTAAAAATTATTTTTGTTTGAGTAAATATTTTTACTGTAAAATATAATGACACTGGAAAAAATACAATACCAATATAGTAAAAATAAGCAAAATATATAGGTTTTATATTAAAAAAATCGGAAAATTGCATTTGTAAAAAGATAAATATACATGTAGTTATTAGTAATATCATATTAACGCTAAAAATTTGTTGTAATTGTGTTACTTTTATTTTGAACAAAAAATAAAATAGAAACATAATTATTATTGCAATTAAACTTCCTATAGTGAATGAATAAAATAAAGTGTTCATTTTATCTCTCCCCTTTTTTCATAAGTATATTATTTATTTGGAATAATTATATTAAATGTGGTTCCTTTAGAACTTGTATCAAATGTAATAGTTCCATTAAAATGAGCTTTAATATTTGAATAAGACATAAATAATCCAAGACCAGTTCCATTTTTTCCTTTGGTGGTAATCATTTCTTTGAAAAGTTTACTTTTAACATTATTTGGAAGCCCAGGACCAAAATCTGTTACAGAAATGACTATTTGATTATTAATTCTTTTAGCAGATAATATAACTAATTTATTTGAGCTATTTCCATAAGCTTCAATAGAATTTGAAATTAAGTTGTTTACAACTTGAACTAATGAGTTAATATTTCCGTTTATTTTAATGTTATCTGGAATTTCATTATTTATTTCAAGAGTAGCAAGTTGTTGCTTTAGTATATGTTGCATTAAAATATTTACATGTTGAAATAGTTCTGAAACAGGAAAGTCAATACGTTGTTCTTCAGACATACTAACAGCTTGACCTTTAACAGTTGTAATAACATCACTCATATATGTGACATGTTCTCTTAATTTTTCAATCCATTCTTTCATATCTTTAGCAATATCATGCATATCTTTATTATTGACAGTTGGATCATCTATAGATTCATCAAATTCTTTAATTAAATCTGATAGTCCTTCTAATCCACCTGAAACAGAGAAGATTGGAGTTTTTAAGTTATGAGCAATTCCACCAATCATTTGTCCTAGAGAAGCAAGACGTTCTTGCTCTATAAGTAATTCTTGGTTATTTTTTACTTCTTGCATATCGTTTATGTGTTGAGTTATATCTTTGAAAAGCACTAGAATTCCTAAAAATTGTCCATTTACTATTATTGAAGTAATCTCAATATTAAATGTTTTATTTAATTTACGAATTCTTAATTCAAATGTTTCAGCATCTTTTTTATTATCTATTTTTTCAATATGTTTAGCAAAATCTTTTATTTTATCTTTTAATCCAATATCTTTTAAAAATACAGCAAAATGTTTCCTTCTAAGTGAATAGGGATTGTTTATTTTAAATGTTTTAATAAATGTTGCATTAAAGTCTGTAATTTCATAATTATCATTTAAAACAACGTAACTATCTGAAATTCTGTCTACTATTGTTTGTAAAGCAATCGGAGTAAGTTTGAACAAATCAAACTTAAACATTGCTAAAGAAAACAATATAACGGTTGCACCTAGTGAAATTGATGTTATATTCAATCCTGGTATTAATCCAGTATAAGCTAATACATTAGTAACAATTGGAATTAAAACACCAATTAAAATTAATATTGCTTGTTTAGAAAAGAATCCAGAATTTTTTATTGAATATTTCATTAAAATAAATATGGAAATTGCAAATAATAAAATAGTGTAAAAGTAATGTATGTAAAAATAATTTCCTAATTTTATTTCTGATAAGTTAATAGAATATTCTTGATAGAATAAGTGATGCCAATCATTTGTCCACAATAATATTATTGATATTGTAGGAAGTATTAAAAGTGATTTTAGCTTTCTAGTAAATTTTATTTTTGTTTTTGCAAATATTAATGATAAATATACGAAACAGACTGGTAAATAGCATACTCCAATATATGAAAAATAATCAAAATATATTAGTTTATCTGTTTTGTTAATGAAAATCATTTGCAATATAGTAGGCAAAATACTAATAATAAGTAAAATAAAAAGCATAATAAAAATATTATCTAACTGTTTTTTATTTTTCTTATTTAGTAAATAATTTAAAAATAAAATAAGAATAATAGTTAAACATATTAATATACCTGTGAAAACAGTATTATATGTTCCTAAATTTGACATTATTCTATCACTCTCCTTAGTATGTTATCGAACTTTTTAATATACCCTTTAGAAATTTTGGGCCATTTAAAATGTGTTTTTCTTAAGTATTTTGTTGTAAATTTTGATTGTGTAATTATATCATTGACATAGCTTAAATGAAAATTATTATCAAAATCATCTATTAGGTTTTTAATTGATTCTTTTTCGAGTTCATTTTCCAAGATTTTTCTAACTTCTTTTACAAAATTTTCCTCTGATAAAATTGTAACCTTAAATTCAGATTTTTTCAAATATTTTTTTACAGAAATATTTTTATTATTATAAATATGGAAAATTCTATTATTATTACTTGGATGTGAAATTAGTTTATATACAGCATTTGAAGCGTAATCAATAGGTGTAAAATTTAAAATATGTTTTAACATATAATCAGGCATTATTCCAGTTTTTATAAATGATACAAATTTATTTAAAAATGCATTATCTTGAATATTTTCTTGAAATATACCATCTGAATAACGTGGCATTAAATTTCCCATACGTAAAATATATGCGTCAAGACCAGTGTTAATAGCATCTAATACATAGTTTTCTGCTTCAAATTTACTTCTTGTATATACATTATTTAAAATTTGACCAATATATAAAGATGACTCATCAAATTTAACAGTTTGTTTTTTGTCATTTTTATTTTTTAAATAAGATAAATCTAATTCACTTCCACCAATACCAGTAGTTGAGATATGGTATAGTCTTTTATTAAAGCTTTTACAAAAGTTGATTATTAGCTTTGTACTTACGACATTAGAATCATAGAAATCTTTGTAATTTCCAAAATGAGATACATTTGCAGCGCAATGAATTACAGTATCAATAGAATTAGCTAAATTTAATAAGTTATCTTGATTTAATCCAAATCCTTGAATAGAAACATTTCCTCTTATTGCAAATATTCTATTATTTATAAGATTATCATATTTATTTCCAAAATAATAATTCATTTTTTCAAGTAATTTTGTTGTAACGGTGATTCCTGGTTGCTCTCTAACTATACAATAAATATTTAGGTTTGTATTATCTAAAAATTGTTTTAATATATGAATTCCTAAAAAACCAGTTGCTCCAGTTAATAAAATACCTTTTGGACTATATGTATATATTTTATCTTGTTTAATATTTTTTTCTAAAATGTCTTGGTATGCTTCTGGTAAATTTTCAATTTTATTAAATAAAGGTTTTGTTTTATCTGAAATTATTTTTTCTTCTAATTCTACGATTGTAGGAAACTGAAAAATGTCAGCATAAGTTATTTTTGAAGTTATTTTTAACAACTCTATATTTAAATTCATTGCAAGTAAAGAATCTCCACCTAGCTCAAAAAAGTTGTCGTTTATTCCAATAGGTTTAGTATTTAAAATTTTTTCCCAGATAGATACTAGTTTTTTCTGTAGATCTGTTTTTGGTGGAATATAGTTCTCACTAGAAGTAGATAATATTCCTTGAGGAAGAGGCAAAGATTTTTTATCAATTTTTCCATTTTGAGTATATTTAAAGTTATCTAAATGAGTGTAATAAGAAGGAACCATATAATTTGGTAAATATTTTGATATATATTTTCTTAATTCACTATTAACAATTTTTTTGTTTGATATATAATATGCTGATAAAAATTCTCTATTATTTATAACTTGTTTTATTACAATAGCTTTTTTTATATTAGGATATTTTAATATGATTGATTCAATCTCTCCAAGTTCAATTCTCAAGCCTCTAATTTTTATTTGATCATCTAAACGGTCAATATATTCAAGTTCGCCATCTTCTCTGTATCTAGCTAAATCTCCTGTTCTATATAGTTTTCCTTTTCCATAAGGATTATCAACAAAATGTTCTTTTGTAGCTTTTTCATTATTTGAATATCCATCAGCAACTCCAATTCCTCCAACACACATTTCTCCAGTTACTCCTATTGGTAATAAATGAAGTTTGCTATCACAAATATAAACTTTTGTATTTGGAAGAGGTTTACCAATTGTAATATCATTTGAAGTAATTAATTTATTTGTACAAGCAGAAGTAATTTCAGTAGGACCATAACTATTAAAAATTTTTGCACTTGTTACATTTTTTAATCTTTCATATAAATTATTAGTAAATTTCTCACCACCAAATAATATTGCTTTAACATTTTTAAGAGAGTTATTACATTCTTCAAGGAGCAATAATTCAGCTCTTGAAGGAGTAGTAACAAAAAATTCAACATTATTATTTTTAATTAAATTACTCATTGCAATAGGATTTTTCTGTTCATCACTATTTGCTAAAATAAGAGTATTTCCAAGAAGAGTGGAAGCAAACATTTCAAAAGCAAACATATCAAAAGAAACAGTAGCAATACTTAAAATTCTTTTATATTGAGAAATGTTAAAATCAGTTTCAAAAGCATTAATTAAATTATAATAACCATATTTACGTAATAAAACGCCTTTTGGAGTTCCAGTAGAACCTGATGTATAAATGATACATAGTCTATTGTTTTCTTCAATATTTAAATTATCATTGTTATATTTTGAAAAATCAAAATTATTAATTAAATCATCATTAATAGTAAATTTGGAATTACAATCATTAATAATATAATTAATACGTTCTTCAGGATATTCTTTATCAATAATTACATAAGATGCTCCAGCTTTAATAACAGCGTAAACAGAAATGATGATATTAGGAGAACGGTCAAGTAAAATAGATACAAAATCATTTTTTGTTATGTTTTTTTCTATTAAAAATCTAGCTAAACTATTTGCTTTTTGATTTAATTCTAAATATGTTAATTTTTGATTTTCAAAAGTTATTGCTACATTATTTGGATTTTTTAATACATTTTTTTCAAATAAGTTTATGATATCTATATTTTCAGGATAATTAATATTTGTATTATTAAATTCATTTATAATTTTATTTTTTTCTTTTTCTGTTAATATACAAATTGATGAGATTGGTATATTTAAATTATTTAGAACTATATTTAAAATTATTTTATAATGTTCTGCAAAATTTTCTATAAATTGCTCTGTAAATAGTTTAGTACAATATTCAAAGTTCAAATTTAAATTATTATCTTGAGGAATTATCTCTAAAGATAAATCATATTTAGAACTTTTTGTATCTGGAATATAGAATTTTGAATTTATATTATCAAAATTAAAATTAGTTAGACCATTATTTTGATATATAAATACAGTATCAAATAGTGGCATTCTACTAGAGTCTCTTTGAATATTTAAATTACTAATAATTTTATTTAGTGGATAATTTTGATATTTATAATTATTTAAACAAATTTCTTTTATATTATTTAAAAATTCTTTAAAGTTTAATTCTTGATTAATAGTAGCTCTAATTGGTATTGTATTTACGAACATACCTATAATATTATATAGTTCTGAAAAATTTCTACCAACTATTGGTGAGCCAACTATAATATCATCTTGATTTGTATATTTTGAAAGCAAAATATAATAAATACTTAAAAGAAACATATATGGTGTGATAGAAAGCTCTTTACACACTTTATTAATTTTTTCAAAAGTTTCAGAATCAATAGTAGAATAAACTTTTGAGCCTTCATAAGACTTTATTATAGGTCTTGGATAGTTTGTAGGCATATTTAATAAAGGTATATCATCTTTAAATTGATTTACCCAAAATAATTCTGCTTCTTTTGAATCTTCAGAGTTTATATAGTTATTTTCCCAATATGCGAAATCTTTGTAAGTGAATTTTAATTTTTCTAGCTTTTGTCCATTATATAATTTACATAGCTCATTTATAAAAATAGACAAAGATGTACCATCTGAAATTATGTGATGCATATCAATAAATAAAATAGTTTTTCCATTATTTATTTTGAATAACTTTGTATGTAATAACGGTGCTTTAGAAAAGTCAAATGGTTTTATAAAATCTTGAAATTCACTATGAATATCAGCTTCAGATATAACTTTTTTTGATATTTCTAATTTTAATTCAACTTTTTCTAAAATTTTTTGAACAATTTCTTTATTTTCTATGTCAAAATAAGTACGAAAACTTTCATGTCTTTCTATTAATTTATTAAAACATTCTTCTAATTTGTCTATATCAGGTAATTTATCAAAGATTACCCCACCCGGAATATTATAGGCTAAAGAGTCTTTGCCTTCAATTTGAGAAGCCATATAAATATTTCTTTGACTATATGAAATATTATAATAATCTGATTTTGGTATATTAATTAGTTTATTATTATTGCTATTAGATAATTTAGAAGAAATTAAATCTGAAATTTCTAGCAAAGTATGTGATTGTATAATATCTTTTACAAGAATATCTGCATTAAAAATAGAATAAATCTTAGCTGATAGATTTATCGCGCTTAATGAATCTCCTCCTAAATCAAGGAAATTATCTATTAAATTAATTTTTGAACTATTTATATTTAATATGTTTGATAATATATCAATAAGTTTATTGTCGATTTCGTTTCTAGGTTTTATATTTTTTTTATTATTTTTTATATTTGGAACAGGTAATAAATTTCTATCTATTTTTCCATTAATATTTAAAGGGAAAGAAGAAATTTGTATTATATCGTTTGGAATCATATATTTAGGCAAATTTTTAGATAGATATTTTTTTAATTCATTTATATCAATATTTTTATCTGATGTTATGTAAGAGAAAATAGAAGATGTATTTTCTGATTTTTTTACGATTGTAAGACTTTCTTTTATATTATCAAATTTCAATATAGAAGAATCTATTTCGCCAAGTTCAATTCGAAAACCTCTTAGCTTAATTTGGTTATCTATACGACTTATAAAACAGATATTTCCAAAAGAATCATATTTTACTAAATCTCCTGTTTTATAAATAAAATCAGAATTAAAAGGAGATTTTATAAAGCTTTTTTTGGTAAGATCATCTCTATTTACATAACCTTTTCCTATTCCATCTCCACCAACCCAAAGCTCTCCTGGAATTCCAATAGGTTGTAAGTTTCCACTTTTTGAAACTATATATGCTGTTGAATTAGCGATTGGTTTTCCAATAGGAATATAATTTTGATTCCAATCAGAAGGAATATTAAAACATGTTGAGTAAGAACCATTTTCAGTTGGTCCATAGCAGTTTACTAATTTTAATTTTGGACAAGTTTTTAAAATATTTGATACAGCAGAAATTGAAATTACATCTCCACCTGTCATTAAATATCTTAAATTTTTGAATATTTGAGGGTTTAAATTTCCAAGCTCGTTAAATAAGCCAGTTGTTAAAAATAATATTGTAATTTTATTTTGAATTAAAAATTCTTCAAACTTATTTATATTTAAAAGAATATCTTTTTTTAGTATATGTAGTTTAAAACCATGTAGTAATGCTCCAAATATTTCAAAAATACATGCATCAAAAGCAATGGTACCAGTTTGTACCATTATTTCATTTGAATTAAAATTAATAAAATTTTGATTTAAAACAAGTCTAGCAATATTTTTATGTTTAACAAGAACACCTTTAGGTTTTCCAGTAGAACCAGAGGTGTAAATAATATATATTATATTTTCACTTGAGTAATTTTTTAAATCAAGATTAGTTTTACTATATTTTGATGAATAGATATTTCCATTTTCAAAAGAAACATCAATAGAAATATCTGGTAAAAATTGTTTTAAATGATTAAATGTAAGAATATATTTAACATTTGAATCATTTACAATATAATCAATTCTTTCCTTTGGATAATCGATATCAAAAGGTAAAAAACAACAATTTGCTTTTAAGATTGCAAGCATTGATACTATCATTTCAATACTTTTATCTATAAAAATTCCAATAACATCTCCTTGTTTTACTCCGTTATCTAGTAAATAATTTGCTAATTGATTAGATTTTTCATTTAACTCTTTATAAGTTAGTTTTTGATTTTCAAAAACAGTTGCAATATTATTAGGAGCTTTTTTGACTTGCTCTTCAAATAGTTGAGAGATAGTTTTATTATTTGGATAATTTGTTCTTGTATTGTTAAATTCATATAGAATTTTATTTTTTTCTTCTTTAGTTACTATATCTATTTCTTTTATTAATACATCTTCATTATCTAAAATTTGCTCTAAAATATATAAAATACGTTGATTTATAGAAGAAATTTCTTCATCACTATATTTATCTACTTTATAATCGTAAGCAATTTGAAGGGTATTTGTATCATTCCATTCGAATATATGAAAATCAAGGTCATCTGAAATTGATTTATTGAATGTCCAACTTGTTTTATGTGGTAAAACGTTATTAGTTTCATTCATTTTAGTGACTTGATAAGAAAATAAAACATTATATAAAGTTGGAATAGATGAATCACGTTTCCTTAAATCTTCAATAATATGATTATATGAATATCTTTGGTGACGCAAAAGTCCTTTTGAGTCAATTGAAATTTGTGAAACAAAATCCTTAAACTTTTGATTATTATTTACATTAATTTTTAAAGGTAAAACATTGATAAACATACCTGTTGTTTGTTTTTCCTTGAAATTTGTTCTATTAAGAATTGGAGTTCCTATTACAAAATTATCGAGATTTGATACTCTACTAATATAAAGGGCAAAAATTCCCATAAATATATTATATAGACTAACTTTATGAATAGAGGAATAATTTTGTAAAGCTTTTAACTTATTTGGACTTATATTAGTTAAATATCTTTTTGCTGTACAAGAGATATTTGTATCTTTAACATTATTTATAGATGGAATTGATGCTATTTCTGGTACTGTTTCAAAAATTGAATTCCAATATTCTTTATCTTTTTTGAAATTTTCGCTATTTAAATATTCTTCTTCAGTTTTTATATAGTTTGAATAAGATAATTCTGAACTTTTTGAAGGTATTTGAGTTTTATTTTTTAAACAATCATATATTTTACAAATTTCATTTACCATAATTCCAGAAGTCCAAGAATCAGAAATAATATGACTTTGATTTACAATATAGCCACCATTTCCATTTGGATATTGAAAAAGAGTAAATCTAAAAAGATTAGAATTTAAAAGTTCGAAACCATTTGAATTTTGTTTTTCCTCAAGAGCTATCCTATCATCGTCTGATTTTAAAATAACTGTTTCTATTGGAAAATCAGAATAGTCAGAAATATATTGTTTTATATTACCATTTTCTAAAGTTAATTTTATTCTAAAACTCTCATTATCTTTTACAAATAGTTTTATTGCTTTTTCAAGAACAGATAAATCGACTGGAACAGTAGTTACAAAAACACCTGAAACATTATTAATATTTGTATTTTTGTAATATTGTTCTGTAGTCCATATTGATTGTTGAGGTGATGTTAAATTTTTAAAACTTTTTTGCATAGCTAAAATTCCTTTTATCGTTAATTTCTAATTGAATTATATAAATTATCTTTTTAAAAATCAATACATTTTGGCAAAAAAATGGGAATAATTATACAAATTTTGGAAAAAATATTAAAGATTTTTTGATAGGAGAAAATTTTATATGTATTATGAAAATAAAAAGGATAAACCTTATGGAATTGCTTTGATACTTTTGATGTTGGTTGTTATTATTGTTTTATTATTAAGTCTAGTTAAAAGAGTTGAAAACAATTATTTAAGTTTAACTGATTCTAAAAGTTTAGAAACAACAGGAACAGATACTACTGTTTCAGACTTTAGTCCACAAAATTTGGCTAAAAATGCAGGATATTCTGTTGTTGGGGTTTCAAAATTGAATGAAAAAAATACTTCTATATTTGTTGAAAATTCGGAAGAAAAATTGGGAATGGGAAGTGGAATAATATTATCTTCTAATGGACTTATACTTTCAAATTACGAAACAACAGGAGGTGAAGGTGAAACTTGTTTTGTAACTCTAAAAAATGGAGTAATTTATCCTGCTGATGTGAAATGGGCAAATTATGATTTAGATATTTCAATCATAAAAATTTCAGCTGAAAATTTATTGTTTTTAACAAGCGGAGATTCAAATAATGTAGAAATAGGTGATAAATTTTATATTTTAAGTAATTCAACAGGTTATGAATTCAATGAAACTTTTAATGAAGTTTTAATTAGTAAAACTGAAACAACGCTAAAAATTTCAAATGAAGATAAAACAACTTATGCAGAAGATGTTATAAAAATAAATTTAGATATTTTGCCAATTTATAATGGGGGAGCAATTTTAAATGAGAATGGAGAGGTATTTGGAATTGCATCAAGTAAGCTAAATTCAATTATTCCAATAAATAGAGTTAAAAATATTATAAATAAATTAAAAGAAGATGAAAACTATAAAGAAGCATATCTTGGAATTCATGGTTTTGATAACAATGTTTTAAAATATCTTGTTTCAGATTATAGTTTAAAAATCGGAATTTATGTAGAAAAGATAGATGAACAAAGCCCTGTAAATGGTGAAGTTTTATTAGGAGATATAATTACAAAAATTGATGATTATGAACTTAGTACATTTCAAGAATTAAGTGAATATCTTTACTTAAAAACTCCAAAAGATAAAGTAAATTTAACTATTATTAGAGGAACAAAAGAAATAAATATTGAAGCTATATTAAAGGAAAATCCCCGCCTGCTTTAGGGGCAAGCGGGGAGTGGGATGTCTTACTAAGCAGTTCTTACTACTAGTAAGATTACCACCACGAGAAGAACTATTACGCTACCAACTATGATAGCGCCGATAATTCGGATTGTCAGCCGGACGCCGTTCCGGACGGTCTCCGGAATTAAACCGATTAACCATCCGAAAAGTCCAAGCCGGACCATCAAGTAGGCAGCTGTTGCTCCGATGGCCGTTCCCACTATGCTGGGGAACATGCCACCCAGGCTGCCGATGAGGCCACCTAAAAAAGCACCTAAAAAGCTAATGAGGCCTTGCATAAATGTGAATGGTATGCGTACCCCAAATGCCATGGCTACCAGCATCAGCGTAAGCAAGATGCTGATATTCATTATTGCTTGATACATGAGTTCGTTCACACTTTTCCTTTCTGCCATACAATTACGGTACGGCTGTCAGCTGTTTGTTCCCACTGGACACTCTAGAGTAGAGCAGAGCATCCTTATACATTAATAATTATATAATAGATTACATAAAATGTCAAATATAGAAAATATGTCAAATATAGAAAATGCATTCCGAAGTCTCGGAATGCATTTTTTGCTGGGATGTGCTGGGGGTAGGGTAAAGGACAACCTAGGGCGCTGTAGGTGGAGCTGGTGGTGTAGGTGGAGTGTGTCTTACTCTCCACAAGACTATAAATATAGTCACTACTATAAAGATAATTCCCACTGTTCTGTACATTAGCCACGCTCCTAAGAGCCGAAGCGAAAATCTCAGTAGCAGTGCAGTAAGGATTGTCTTTATGTACATAGCACCAATTAGCATAATTGGATACCAACGGCGTCCATTTAAGACTCTCCTCGCGTTCATGATTAGGACGTATGCATAGCCTGAGAGCAAAAATATCCAAAGAAGCCATCTCCAGGCCTTGATTTGGCCTGTAATAGACAGCTCTATGGTTCTTAAAATCGTCTGCACAATGTTGGCCGACGTTCCCTGAAAAACCAGGAAGCAGAGGCCTAGAATTGCACAAAGCATTGTGACGGTTGAACGGAGTATTCGATATACTCCGTCGTTCCGCACCCGTGCCCGTCCCTCATCATAGAGATGACGGTAAGTCAAAAATGCTCTCAGGTTATTTCTCAGGGGGGTGTTGAGGCTCGTTGCCGTATCGAGCCCCCACACCGTGAGGGAATACGTCCAGTCCCGAAGGGGACCGACGACGAATCCCGCCATGATTAGGGAAGAGGCGGGTTTTGCCAATTTTCCTCCAGAGAGGAAAATTGACAATGTTGCAATTATTGAAGCGACAAGCCACAGCCAGAAGCTGCGACCAAAAAGCTGCCGAACTCTAATTTCCATTCTAGTGCCCTCCTTAAGCACATACGGCTGCTCAACTAAAGAAACAGTTTGAGCATATTGTGAATAACGAAAGTACTTGAGAAGTGTTTCCACTCTCAAAGTAATTAGATTATAACATATTTTAAAATAATTGTAAAGTTTTACATAAAAAGTATTATTAGTTGACAGTTTCCATAAAATATGGTAAAATTAAAATTGATTTAATTGTCTGACGACGATTGAATCTACTAGCAAGTCTAGTAGCATTTTAGTAGAAGGGAGTTGTTTATGAGTGAGGTATAGGATAACCAGTAACGGATTTCCCACCGTTACAGTTTCCAAGATTGCAAGAGGCGAGAAAATTTATGCCGAAATGGGGACGATGCTTGCGTCATCCCCTATTGGTGAAGGTCTTCTTCGTCGGCGTGTAATGGCCACGGAACTTAATGGTGAGTCCTACGTTCCGCCTCAGATGCCCACATGGATATCCCAATGGTGGGCTGGAGTCAAATCAAATGTCCGCCAAACGGTGGACAGTGAAGCGGTTCAAGAAGGACCGTATATGCTTTTCGAAGCAGTGAAGAATGATCAAAAAGTAAGTTTTAAGTCTTGCTTTCCAGGCACTATCATGGCTTGGAACGCAAGACCGCTAGTAAGAGGTGAGAATTACGTATTGCCGAATTCTGAAGCAAAGTCGATTTTTGCTGAGAATGAGGCAGATCGGCCCCATGGCACGTTAATTGCCATCAATGGGGCATTTCTGGCGGGTGATATTCGTGTCCAGAATAAAGCTTATCACACTGGAGACAGTTCTATCCGGGATAATTCCAAGACTGGTGATACCTTTCAGCGCCTCGAAGGAAACGGCCTTGTTTTCCTAGAGGTCCATGGTGATTTGGGAGAGATTCCTCTCTACCCAGGTGAATCCGTGGACATCTGCCCAGGGTATCTTCTTGGGTTTACCGAAGGCATAAGGCTAAAAATGATAGATGCTGGTGACCGTGCTGTCAAAGCCGAGGACAATCAGGACTCCCTAATCAGATGCACCGCTGGGGCAAAAGGCGGTTATGTCTATACGCACAGCGTAGACAGTGAGGAGTTCTTCAACCAGCGTAGCTCCAGACACTAGTCGTGGCAACTCCGAGGGCGATGTGATCTTTCATTGCCCTCAATTTTTTATTTTAATTTTTAATATTGAATTAATTATATTTTTATGATAATATTCCTTTATGAAATAGAGGAAAATAGATTATGGAAGAACAAGAAAAAACAGAAGATAATTTGAAAAAAATTTTAAATGTTTTAATAATATTAGCAATAATTGCTATTATTATTTGTACAAGCTTAGTAGTCAGAGCTCTTTCTCAATTTAGTAAAAAAGAAAGTAAGCTAGCAGATGGAAAAACTATTAATATAGATAGTGTTAAAAATGAAGTGGAAATTCCAGATGATGTTACAATTAGTTTATCTGTTATTGGAGATATAATGTGTCATAATACTCAATATAATGATGCTTATGAAAATGGAATATATGATTTTTCTTATGTTTTTGATGATATTAGAGAAGAGTTATCAAATTCTGATTTTGCAGTAGGAAATTTAGAAACAACTTTTGCTGGAAGCTCAAGAGGATATAGTAGTTATCCTCAATTTAATACTCCAGAAAGTTTAGCTTTTGCAATAAAAAACTCTGGAATTGATTTAGTAAGTACAGCAAATAATCATAGTTTAGATACTGGTTATAGTGGAATTGAAAGTACAATAAATTTTTTAGATCAAGCTGGACTTATGCATACAGGAACATATAATTCTCCTGAAAGTCAAAATCAAACTATAATAGCTGATATTAAAGGTTTAAGAGTGGCATTTTTAAGTTTTACTTATGGAACAAACGGAATTGCTATTCCAAAAGGTAAGGAATATTGTATAAATTTAATTGATGATAATTTTATAATAGATAGATTAAATTTAGCTAAACAAGAAAAAACAGATATAATTTGTGTTTTTATGCATTGGGGTGAAGAATATGAGTTATCTCCAAATAGTGAGCAAACTAGATTAGCAAATCTTTTGTTTGATAATGGAGTAAATATAATTTTAGGAAGCCATCCACATGTTTTGCAAAAAATGGAAAACTCAGAAAAAGGTTTTGTAATATATTCTTTAGGAAATTTTGTATCAGGTCAAGTTAAAGAAAATACTAGAGATTCAATTATTTTAAATTTAACTGTAACCAAAAAAGGAACAGGAGAAGTAATAGTTAATTCAGCTAAATATACTCCGATTTATACTTATAAGTCTGGAGCATCAAAAAAACAGTATAAGGTTTTAGATATTAGAAAAGCAATAAATAATTTTGAATTTGAAAATAGATATATAAGTGATGATACTTATAATTTATTGAAAAAAGAATATAATAAAATTTTGTCAATAGTAGGACCAGAGTTTTAAATAATTATCCACATATTTTGAAAGATATGTGGATTTATTTTACTGTAATTTGGTCTTTCATTTTTTCAAATTTACTTTCTCCAATTCCAGAAACATTTTGAATTTCCTCGATAGAACTAAATTTTCCGATTTTTGTTTCTATATTCAATTATAGATTTGGCTGTGGATTCTCCTACTCCTGAAATTGCTTCTAATTCTTGAACTGTTGCGGTGTTTATATTAATTTTTGTATTTGAACTTAAAGCTACTTCTGTGGTTATATTTTCATCAAAAACGCTTGGAATATAAATTTTTTCACCATCTGATAAAATGTATGCAAGATTAGTTTTTGAAATATCTGCATTTTCAGTAAGTCCACCAGCGAGATTAATTGCATCATCAATTCTATCTCCAACATTTAATTCGATAATTCCTGGATTATTTACTTCTCCAGTTATATGAATTTTAATTTTTTCTACAATAGAAATATTTTCTAATGGTTTTTCTTGTTTGGAATTAGAGGAAATTTCATTATAATTTATTTTATTTTGATTTTCTGTTTTATTGAAACTTTTGAAAATAATTATGATTATTGTAAAAATTAATATTCCTATAAATGTTAATATTTTCTTTTTATCTATTTGCATATATGTTGCCTCCTTTTTAATAAATTGTTAAGAATTTTCTATTGAAATAAAATTTATTTTGTTATATAGTAAATATAGTTTTTTTGAGAGGAAATTTGAATGAAATTTAAGGTTTTAATTTTAAATATAGTTTTGATATTGATTTTGAATGTATGTTTTCCAATTTTTGCTTTTGCTGAAAATAAAGAAACAGATTCTATTCAGACTCAAGTAGTAACAAATGAGCCTGAGATAGTTTCAGAAGCTGGATTTTTAATGGAAGTAAAAAGTGGAAATGTTTTATATAGTAAAAATTCTAGTGAAAGACTTTATCCTGCAAGTACTACTAAAATTATGACTGCTATTTTAGCTTTAGAAAATTGTGAATTAGATGATATGGCTATAGTAAGTCAAAATGCAGTTGATTTGGTCCCAACTGGATATACAAATGCAAAACTTGTTCCAGGAGAAAAAATGTCTGTAAAAGATTTGCTTTATGCATTAATGTTAAATTCTGCAAATGAAGCTGCAAATGTGTTAGGAGAACACATTTCAGGAACAATAGACGAGTTTGCAAAATTAATGAATAAAAAAGCAAAAGAGCTAGGTTGTGAAAATACACATTTTGTGAATACAAATGGAATGCATGATAATAATCACTATACAACTGCTGAGGACTTAGCTAAAATAGCTTTATATTGTATGAAAAATGAAACTTTTAGACAAATAGTTTCAACGATTGAATATAAATTGCCTGCAACTGAATTATATACTAAAGACGATAGAATTATGAAAAATACTAATCAATTAATAAATCCAGAAAGCAAATATTATACAGAAAATGTAATTGGGGTTAAAACTGGTTATACTACACAGGCTGGAAATTGTTTAATTTCTTATGCTCAAACAGATGATGGAGTTGAACTTGTTTGTGTTACATTAAAAGCTGGCTCATCATCAGCTTCTTCAGGACAGAGATTTGCTGATAGTAAAGAGCTTATAGAATATGGTTTAAATGAATTTAGTAATCGAGAAATAATTAAAGAAAACAAAGTAATAAATAATGTTCAAGTAAAAAATGCTACAAATAAGACTAAATATTTAAAAGTTGTGACTAAAGAAACTGTTTCAGATTTTATTTTAAATGATATTGATTTATCAGAATTGAAAGCTAAAATTGAATTAGAAGATGATATTTCAGCTCCTATAAAAAAGGGTGAAAAATTGGGAACAATTTCTTATGAAATTGATGGAAAAGAATATAAAACAGATTTAGTTGCAAATAATAAAGTAGATAGAAGTTATACTTTTTTAATATATATAGTAATAATAGTTATTATTTTTGTGTCAGTAGCTTTTGTAGTAAATTCAAAAATTAAAAGCAATAGAGAAGAATTTTAATATTAAATATATTGTGAAATTTAATTAAAAAGGTTTGCAAAAAAATTTTGCAAACCTTTTTTACATGGTTGCGGGAGTAAGACTCGAACTTACGACCTTTGGGTTATGAGCCCAACGAGCTGCCAACTGCTCCATCCCGCGATATGAACATTTTAATTATATTATGGAATTGTTGTAATGTCAAGTAAATTAAAGAATTTTTTTAAAAATGTTTACAAATTATTAAATTTGAAGTAAAATTAATATAATAATAGTTTATTCAGGTTTTGCAAAAATATTACTAGAAAAGTATATTTTTTTGAATAGTTAGGAGGCAAAATATGACTAAAAGCAAGGTAATTAAGATTATTGTCGCTGTTTTGATAGCAACAACACTATTTATTATGTTGACTCAAAATTCATTTTGTATGGTAGGAGATATTTCTACTAAATTTGATGGACAACTTGATAAGAGTAATGCTACAAAGACAGTAGCAGATATTATGGGAAAAACTATTAATTTTATACAAGTTATAGGTATGGGTGTTGCAATAGTAATGCTTGTAGTAATAGGAATAAAATGGATGGGTGCTTCTCCTAGTGGAAAAGCTGAAATGAAAAAAACAGTAATATATTATGTAATTGGTGTAATTTTTATATTTGCAGCTATGGGATTATTACAAATTATTAAGATTTTTTCTAATGCAAACATTGGAAAAATTTAAAATTATTTAAAAAATTTTTCTAAAAAACTTTACAAATTGAATTATTTAAAGTAAAATATAAGTAAGTGCTTATATTTTGAATTTAATAAGTATTAATATAAAAGGAGGAGATTAGTATGAAGCTTAACAAAATTATGAAAATAGTTGTAACTATTATGCTAATAGCTTTAGTAGCAATTGTTGCTACTCAATCAGTTATGGCTGGTATCGATCCAGCTACTGCAAGTATATCTGGAACTTTTAAGCAAACTGATACAAGTGGTGCTTCTGAAGCAGCTTCAAATGTTATTGGAATGATTATCAATATTGCTCAAGTTATTGGTATGGGTGTTGCAATTATTATGTTAATAGTTTTAGCTATTCAATACATAGCAGCATCTCCAGAAGGCAAAGCCGAAATTAAGAAAAACGCAACAATTTATATTGTTGGTGCTGTAATCTTATTTGCTGCTTCAGGACTTCTTGGAATTATTAGAAGATTTGCTGTACAAAGTATTGGTACACAAGCTGACTAGTATATCTTGAAAATAAAAAGAACTTGTTTAAAAACAAGTTCTTTTTATTTTGGTAAAAATTAAGCCTTTCTAAAAAATTAGAAAGACTTAATGGTGCACCAAGAGGAATTCGAATCCCCGACCTCTCGGTTCGTAGCCGAGTGCTCTATCCAGCTAAGCTATTGGTGCGATTGAACACGTAAATATTATAAGTCGTTATAATAATTTTGTCAATTAAATTTAGAAAAATATTGAAAAAAAATAAAATAATTGATATATTAATATTGGAAATTTTTAAAGTTTATAGATTTATAAAAAATCTAAATTTAGTTAAAGGAATTATATTTTGGAAAATAAGGAAAATTCTAAAGTAAAAATAATAGTTTTAGCAGTTATTATTGTTTTAATTGTTCTTCTTTTTGCTAGATATATTACAGACAAAAATTTTAGAGAACTTATTGATATAAAATTTTTAGGAAAACAAGTTTCTGAGGATAATTTAGATTTTATCGAGATGAATTCAGAAGATAATCCGACTTGTTTTGCTTTTGATAATCATATTGGAGTAATTGCTAAAAATAAATTAACTATTTATAATAATAAGGGTGAAGAGGAAAATTCATTATCTATAAATATTTCAAATCCCATAATTGATATAAATGATAAGTTCGCTGTAATTGCTGAAAAGGACGGAGATAAGTTTTATGTTGTTAATAGTACAAGTCTTCTTTTTCAAAATAAAATAGACGGAAAAATAGACAAAATTTCAATTAATAAAAATGGTTATATTTCAATAATTGCTTCAGATTCAACTTATAGTTCAATTATTATAGTTTATGATAATGATAATAATGAATTATTTAAAAAATTTTTATCTTCAACTTATGTGATGTGTTCATATATTTCTAATACTAATAATTATATAGCTATTGGAGAAGTTGATTATAGTGGAACAGTTATAAAATCACACGTTAATATAATTGATATAAAAACAGTAAAAACAACTTATGAGTTTAATAGTCCTGAAAATGAAATTCTAACAAATATTTCTTATGGCAATAATGATGTTGCAGTTTGTAGTTTTTCAAATTCAATTTATAAAGTTGAGCCTAATACAAGTAGTAAGATTTGTGATATAACAGATGAAAATTCTTTTGTAAATGTTGATATGAATAATACTTTAGCAATAGTTGAAAGAGAATCTTCAGGTTTGTTTTCTTATGAATATAGGCTAAAATTAAAACCGGTAAATTCAAGTAGTGAAAATATTTATATTTTGAATAATGGTCTTCCAAAAACTACAAAAGGAGAAGGGAATTTTATTGCTTTAAATTATGGAAGTGAAGTTTATATTGTTAATCACAATGGAAGTCTAAAAAAACATTATGTATCAACTCAACAAATTAAAGATTTAATAATGGGAAATCATATTTGTGGAATAGTTTATAAAGATAAAATTGAAATAATTTCTTTGTAGGAGGTTTTTATGATAGATTTTGTATCAGTCGGTGCTATAATTGCTGATATTGTTCTTGTATGTACATTTGTAATTAGTATCTTTGCTGCGTTTAGAAGAGGGTTTACAATTCTTGTATTTAATTTAATTTGTATGTTAATTACACTTGTTGCGGTTTTGGTTTTCTGTAAACCACTTACAACATTTGTTTATGAAAATACTGGTATAGATGAATTTTTTTCTAAACATATTAGAAATAGTATAGGAACTTTTATAGAAGAGCAAGTAGAAAAAAATGGAGAAATTAATACAGGAAAGACTCAAATTGCTAGACCTATTGCTGATAAAATTAATAGTTATATTGAAGATATATCAGAAGATTCTACAAAAAATGTTTCTAAATATGTTGCTGAAAAGCTATCATATATTGTAATTTCAGCTATTGTAATTATAGTAATTTGTATTGTATCAAGAATTTCGATGATTTTTATAAGAGCATTTTTGTATTTTATTACAGAACTTCCAATTATTCATTCATTAGATAAAGTAGGTGGAATAGCTTATGGACTTTTAAGAGCATATTTAATTGTTTATCTTGTTTTAGCAATTTTATCATTACTTTCACCACTTATGGCAAATACTGGAATTATAGCTGCTATAAATAATTCAAGATTTTGTGAGAAATTTTATAATAATAATGTATTTCTAAATATTTTATTAAAAAAATAGTTTTATAATTTTATGAAAAAAGGCAGAAACTTAAATTTCTGCTTTTTCTTTTTTATCAAATCTATATATAGAAATTGTACCTGAAATAATTTCTAAGATGTTTCCTGCAACTCCGACATAAGCTCCAACTTGAAGATTATAATATATCCAAATAAATGCTGCTATTAAGAAAGCAATTCTTGTCCAATTTGATGTTTTAGAATATGAAGTAATCGTATAAAAAAGTGTCATAAAAACTGGAATTAAAGTTATTGGACCTGAATAGCCTATTGTTCCAATCAAAATTATTAATATTATAAAAAATAATAGCCATTTTTTTGAAATTGGTTTTTGTATTTTATTATAGAAATAAAATACAAAACATCTAAAACCTGAAGTCAAATCCATAAATCCAGTAATTGTTGCACCAAGTAAAAAATATTCCGATGAATATAGTAAATTAGCTAAAAACTGAAAAAATAAGATTTTTTCTAACTTTTTATTTTGAACACTAATATTCCAAATTAAAATTGCGCCAATACAGCAAATTTGAGCTAAAAAATTATAATTAACCATAAATTAATCCTTTATTTTAATATATAATTAAAATACCACAAGAAAGATTTTTTATCAATATTTTTTGAAAATGTCACTTACTTGTCACTTTAGATATATTATAATAGATGTAGCAATATTAAAGGGGGATTTTTATGGAAATTTTAAGAGTAGAAAACTTAACTAAAATCTATGGAAAAGGTGAAAATGAAGTTAAAGCTTTAGATAATGTTTCATTTGAAGTAAATAAAGGGGAATTTGTTGCTATTGTTGGAGCCTCACGGAAGCGGAAAATCTACACTTTTGCATTTAATTGGTGGAGTAGATAGAGCTACATCTCGGAAAAGTTTTTATAGATGGAAAAGATATTTATGAATTTAATGATGATGAGATGGCGATTTTTAGAAGGAGACAAGTTGGGCTTATTTATCAATTTTATAATTTAATTCCGATTTTAAATGTTGAGGAAAACATAACTTTGCCTTTAAAATTAGATAATCGAGAAGTTGATAAAGAAAAGTTAGATGAACTTTTAAAACTTTTAGGTTTAGAAGACAGAAGAAAACACTTGCCAAATGAACTATCAGGTGGACAACAACAAAGAACTTCAATTGGAAGAAGTATGATAACAAGTCCAGCGATTATTTTAGCAGATGAACCAACTGGAAACCTTGATTCAAAGGCTAGTGATGAGATAGTTTCTCTCCTAAAAAAATCAAATAAAGATTATAAACAAACTATTGTGATGATTACTCATAATTTAGAAATAGCTAAAATGGCTGATAGAGTTATAAAATTAGAAGATGGAAAGATTATTAAGGAGGCGTAGAAATATGAATATTCTTAATAAACTTTCTCTTATAAATTTAAAATTAAATAAAAAGAGGACAATAAGTACAATTATTGGAATAATACTTTCTTGTGCATTAATTTGTGGAACAGCTACACTTTTTACAAGTTTTCAAGCAACTCTTATTCAAAGTGAAATAAATAGAAAAGGATATTATCATTTACAAATTAGTGGAATTTCTAATGAAGAAGTTGAAAATTTAAAAAAGAGTAGAGATATAAAAGATGTTTTGACAGTTTATGAAAATGGATATGGAAAATATGGAGATACAAAAAATGAAAATTATCCATATTTAAAAGTTATTTCAATGACTAATAGTTTGTTTAAATATTTGAAGTTTAATATAGTTGAAGGAAGATTTCCTAAAAATAATAAAGAAATAATTATTAATCAAAATGCAAATAATTATGGAAATTCAAATTTAAAAGTTGGAAGTAAAATTACTTTAGATATTGGTCAAAGGCAAGGTGAGGGTGGAGTAATTTTAGGAAGTAATAATCCATATCAAGAGAATGAGACCTTGATAAACACTGAAAATTATGAATTTACAATAGTTGGAATAATGGAAAGACCTGACTTAAGTTTTGAAAATTATGATGATCCGGGTTATACTGCTATTACTACTAATTCAGAGTTTGGAACAAATAGAGTTTTTATTGTTTTACAAAATCCTAATGATTACAAAGGTGCAATTTCTAGAATTTTAGAAACTTCTGATTTTAATAAAATTAATACTGACCTTAATATAAAATTAAAATATGAAAATTTTGATATAAATTCTGAACTTTTAGACTGGGAAGCGGGAGCGTTTGATGATTCAACTGTACAAATGTTATATACAGTTGTTGGAATTGTTATAGCAATTATAATGATTACAAGTATTTTTTGTATTAAAAATTCAATATCAATTTCTGTAACAGAAAAATTAAAAATGTATGGAATGCTTTCAAGTGTTGGTGCTACTCGAGAACAGATAAAGAAAAATGTCATTTTTGAAGCTTTGATTTTGGGGTTAATTGGAATTCCACTTGGAATTATTTGTGGACTTTTAGGAATAAAAATTTTAATTTATGTTGTAAATTCAATTGGTGGAAATATTTTACTTGCTCATATTGATGGAATTGTTTTTAAGGCTTCAATTTTTCCTGTAATTTTTGCAGTTATTTTAAGTTTTATAACTTTGTATTTGTCAGCAATTTTTCCAGCTAGACGAGCAAGTAAAACAGCTCCATTAGATTTAATTAGAAGTCCCGAGAAAGTTAAATTAAAAGCTAGAAAATTAAAAGTGCCAAAAATTATTTCTAAAATATTTAAAGTCGGTGGAGAACTTGCTTATAAAAATTTGAAAAGAAGTAAAAGAAAGTATAGAACAACTGTAATTTCAATAACAGTTAGTATTGCAGTTTTCATAATAATGAATAGTTTTGTTGGAAATGCTTTTGGCTTAACTTCAGAATATTATAGAGATTATAATTATAATATTAAAGTTTCTTATTTGAAAACTCAGGAAGATATTGATAAAGTGGAAAAAATGAAAAATGTTAATAATTATTTTGAAGTTTATGATACAATTGTTGGTTCTTCTATATGGTTAGAAGATATGACAGGAATTAATGATAAGTTTGTAAATAATGTTCTTAAGCGTAATAGAGTTTATAAAGAAATTGATGACCAAAGTTTTGTAACTGTAGATGAAGATGTTGAAGAGAAAGATAAATTATATGTATGTCCATATATAGTTGCTTTTAAAACTAAAGATTTTAATGAGTATGTGAAGGCAATAGGTGAAAATCCTAAAAATATGAAAGGTAAGATAATTTTAAATGGCAATTATCAATTTTATGATAACGGCAAAATAATAAAGATGCAAATATATAATTATTCAAAAGGTGACATTTTTGAGGCAATTTATAGTAAATATAATAGTGATGGAACACATACTGAAGAGCCAATTTCATTTAAAGTGGGAGCTTTAACGAATGTTAAACCTTTTGGAAGTGAAACAAGTTCTTATCAAGATGGATTTTTAATTTTAAATGTTGATGATTTTCCAAACTTAGATTTTGAATTGAGAACTATTTTAATACAATCAGAAAATCCAGAAGCTTTTGATAAAGAATTTAAAGATTTAGATGTTGACCTTGATAATTTTGCAGGGCATCTTATTGGTTATGATAATATTGCAATGGAAGTTAAGGAACAAAAAAGTATGATTTTAATTGTAAAAATATTCTTATATGGCTTTATAGCTGTAATTACGCTAATTGGAGTTACAAATATTTTTAATACTATTACTTCAAATATGGAATTAAGGCAAAGAGAGTTTGCGAGCCTAAAAAGTATTGGAATGACGAAAAAAGAATTTAATAGAATGATAAATTTAGAAACAATTTTTTATTCTGTTAAATCATTATTTTATGGGATTTTTGTCGGTTTATTAGGAACTTTGGCAATGTATAAAGCATTTTCACTTAAAATAGTAGATGAAATTTATATTCCTTATGATGCAATTCTAATTTCGGCAGTAGCTGTATTTATTCTAGTATTTGCAATTATGAGATATTCAATTAAAAAGATTAACAAGCAAAATATAATTGAAACTATTAGAAAAGAAAATATTTAAAAAATAGGGGCTTTGCAACTAGCAAAGTCTCTTAAATTGTTGTATAATGTCAAGCAAAAGGAGATTAAAATTTGGAGATTTTATTAGTTGAAGATAATGAAACTTTATCTAAAGGGTTGATATATTCTTTAGAACAGAGCGGATTTAGAATTATTCATAAATTAAATAAAAAAGATACAATAGATTTTCTAAAAAATTCAAAGCCAAACCTAATAATTCTTGATATTGGACTTCCAGATGGAAATGGATTTGATATATATAAGAAAAATATTAAAGACAAAAAAATTCCGACATTTTTTCTTACAGCTAAAGATGAAGAAGATAATATTGTAAAGGGGCTAGAGCTTGGAGCTGAAGATTATATAACGAAACCATTTTCAACTAGAGAATTAATTGCAAGAGTTAATAGGATTTTAAATAAAAATAATATTGTAAAAGTTAAAAATATCGAATTTGATTTAAATAAAATGGTTGTATATAAAAATGGTGAAGAGGTTAGTTTAACTAGTTTAGAACTTAAAATTTTAAATTTGTTATTTATAAATTTAAATAAAGTTGTTTCCAGAAATGATATTATTGATAAAATCTGGGAATGGACGGGAAATGATGTTAATGATAATACTGTTACTGTTTATTTAAAGAGAATTAGAGAAAAACTTGGAGAAAATATTATAATTACAATTAAGGGGATAGGATATAGAATTGACAATGATGAAAAATAAAGTTGAGTTAAAGAAAGTAATTTTTAAACTAATAATCGTGTCTTTTGTGGCAATTATAATATTTGTGGTTTTTCAGTTTATTCAATATAGGATTTACACAAAAAATCTTAATAATAAAATTGGAAGTATAATTTCTAAAATTGTTGAAGAAAATCCAAATGTAAAAAAGAATGAACTTATCGAAATTGTAAATTCAAAAAATGATGTTAATTCAGAGCTATTTAAAAAATATGGAATTAATATAGATGAAGATTCGATTATTTTGGATAATTATAGATATTTTAAAATTTTTATTGTAATTGAAATTTTGATGTTACTGGTTTTTGCAATTCTATTATTGGCAATATTTTTAAATTATAATTATAATAAAGATAAAACATTAAAGCAAATAATAAAATATATTGAAGAAATAAATAAAAGAAATTATAAATTAGACATTGATGACAATACAGAAGACGAACTTTCAATTTTAAAAAATGAAATTTATAAAACAACAGTTATGTTAAAAGAAATTGCTGAAAATTCTAAACAAGATAAAATAAATTTAAAAGATTCACTATCAGATATTTCTCATCAATTAAAAACACCTTTAACATCTATTACGATTATGCTTGATAATATTTTAGATAACCCTGATATGAGTGAAGAAATTAGAAATGAATTTTTGAAAGATATAAAAAAACAAATTATAAATACAAGTTTTCTAATAAATTCTTTGCTAAAACTTTCTAAATTTGATGCTGACTCTATTACTTTTATAAATAAAGAGGAATATATACAAAAAATTTTAGAGCAAAGTGTTAAAAATGTTGGAATTTTATGTGAATTAAAAAATATAAAAATCAATATTTTAGGTGATAAGGAAGCTAAAATTAATTGCGATTTAAAGTGGCAAATTGAAGCAATCACAAATATTTTAAAAAATGGAGTTGAGCATTCAAAAGAAAACTCAAAAATAGATATAAAATTTGAACAAAATAAATTATATTCTAAAATTGAAATAAGAGATTATGGAGTTGGAATTGCTAAAAAAGATTTGCCACATATTTTTGAAAGATTTTATAAAGGAAAAAATATTTCTAGTGATAGCGTAGGAATTGGTCTTGCTTTAGCAAAGTCAATTATTGAGAAGAATAATGGTGATATTAGTGTAGATTCTGAAGAAAGTAAAGGAACAATTTTTATTATAAAATATTTTAATTAACCTTACAATTTTGTAAGGTTAATTTTTTAAAGAGTATGATATAATGACTTTGGAGGAATAAAGTATATGAAAAAAATATTAATTGTTGAAGATGATGAGAAACTTCGAGATGAGCTTCAAATTTTTCTTAAAAATAATGGATATGAAGTAGAAACTTTAAAAAAATTTGATAATACTGTTCAAGATATTTTAAAGGTAAAATGTAATTTAATTTTACTTGATATAAATTTGCCAGGAGCAGATGGAGAGTATATTTGTAAGGAAATTAGGAAAGTATCTAATCTTCCAATAATTATAATTACAAGTAGAGATAGTGAAATTGATGAGCTTTTGTCTATAAATTATGGAGCAGATCATTATATTACAAAACCTTTTAATATTCAGATTTTGTTAGCTAAAATAAGTTCACTTTTAAGAAGAACAACTTTAGAAAATACTGAAAAGATTAATGTTGGAGAATTTATATTAAATATTTCAAAAAGTTTGATTGAAAAAGATGGAAAAGAAATTGAACTTACTAAAAATGAGTTTAAAATTTTGAAATATTTAGTAGAAAGACGAGAAAAAATTGTTTCAAGAGACGAGCTTATGGATTATTTGTGGGAAAGTGAAAGCTTTATTGATGATAATACTTTGACCGTAAATATTACAAGACTTCGTGGAAAGCTTGAAGAATTTGATTTAAAAGAACTTCTTCAAACAAGAAGAGGGCAAGGCTATATTTTAATATAATGAGGTGTTTATGAAATTTAAAAATTTTTTAAAAGATAAAATTTTACAAATATTTCTGATGTTGATTGCAACATTTTCAATAGAAGTTTTTCTTATTTGTTTTTCAGCTGAAAAATTTCTTGTAATATATGTTCCAATTTGTATCATTATTGTCTATATAATTTCGATTTTTATTGAATATTTTTATAAAAGAAAATTTTATAAAAATATTTTTGATTTACTTGAAAATTTAGATGAAAAATATTTAATTACTGAAATTATTGAAACTCCTAATTTTGAAGATGGAAAAGTTTTAAAAGAAATTTTACAGCAAACTGGTAAATCTATGCTTGAAAATGTAAATAAATATAAATATTTGCAAGAAGACTATAAAGAGTATATTGAGCTTTGGATTCATGAAGTTAAAATTCCAATTGCTACGACTAAAATGATAATTGAAAATAATAAGAGTAATGTGACGAAGAAAATTGATGAAGAAATTGATAAAATTGAAAATTATACAGAACAAGCGCTTTTCTACGCTAGGAGCAATGTTGTAAGTCAAGACTATTATATTAAAAAGAATAATTTACGTGATATTGTAAATGAAGTAATTAGAAAAAATAAAGCAAGTTTAATTGGAGAAAGAATTACTGTAAATATTCATGATATTGATTTTGAAGTAAATACTGATAGTAAGTGGGTGGTATTTATTTTAAATCAAATTGTTCAAAATAGTATTAAGTATAAGAAAATCGAAAACTCTGAAATTGAGTTTTATTCAGAAAAAGGAAAAGAAAATGTAACTTTATATGTTAAAGATAATGGTGTTGGAATTAAAAATGGTGAGGAGAAAAGAGTCTTTGATAAAGGATTTACTGGAACAAATGGAAGAGTAAGAAGTCACAAGTCTACTGGAATTGGATTATATTTATCAAAAAAATTGTGTGATAAATTAGGAATTGGAATTAATTTAAAATCAAAAGAAAATGAATTTACAGAAATTTCTTTAATTTTTCCATTGAACAGTTATGTTATGATTTAGTTTTTGTACATGCGCCTAGCATGTTTTAATGTATTACAAAAATGTAAGGAAAAATTAAGACAAATCGATGGTAACTTCTTTTAAATAAATTTATAATAAAGTTGATTTTAATTGAAAGGAGAGAGCTTTTAATGGGGAGAATTTTAGAAGTTAAGAATGTTGAAAAATATTATGGAACAAAGTCAAATTTAAGTAAAGCTATTAATAATATTAGTTTTAATGTCGATAAAGGTGAATTTCTAGGAATAATGGGAGCATCTGGTTCTGGAAAAACAACACTTCTAAATTGTATTTCTACAATAGATAAAGTAACGGCTGGTCAAATAATTGTAAATGGCAAGGAGATTACAAAGTTAAAAGGAAACGAATTAAATAAGTTTAGAAGAGAAGAACTTGGATTTATTTTTCAAGATTTTAATTTATTAGATATTTTGACTTGCTATGAGAATATTGCGCTTGCTTTAACAATTCAAAATGTAAAGCCGAAAGAGATTGACAAAAGAGTAAAAGATATAGCAGAAAAACTTGAGATTTCTGATATTTTGAAAAAATATCCATATCAAATTTCAGGTGGGCAAAAGCAAAGAGTTGCTTCAAGCAGGGCAATTATTACAAATCCGAAGCTTGTTTTAGCAGATGAGCCAACAGGAGCTTTAGATTCAAAATCAGCCAGACAATTATTAGAAAATTTTGAATTTTTAAATAAAGAAATGAATGCAACAATTATAATGGTAACTCATGATGCTTTTACAGCTTCTTATGCAAATCGAATTTTATTTATAAAAGACGGAAAAATTTTCAATGAGTTAATAAAAGGAAGTGACTCAAGAAAGCAATTCTTTGAGAAAATAATTGAAGTTCAAACACTTCTTGGAGGTGATTTGAACAGTGTTATTTAAACTATCTTTTAAAAATATGAAGAAGAGTATAAAAGACTATGCTGTATATTTTTTGACTTTAGTTTTAGGTGTTGCAATCTTTTATATGTTTAATTCTTTAGATAGTCAAGAAGCTATGCTTGAAGTTTCAAAATCAACAAAAGAAATAATTAAACTTATGATACAACTATTAGCAATTGTATCTGTTTTTGTTGCAGTCGTTTTAGGACTTTTAATAGTTTATGCAAATAATTTCTTGATAAACCGAAGGAAAAAAGAATTTGGAATTTATATGACACTTCGGAATGGGAAAAAGGCAAATTTCAAAAATCATTTTAATAGAAACAATATTTGTTGGAATTGTTTCGCTTGTGGTTGGCTTAGTAATTGGAATATTTTTATCACAGTTTATGTCTGTAATTGTTGCAAAAATGTTTGAAGCAGATATGACTAAATTTCAATTTGTTTTTTCAAAGTCGGCGTGTATTAAGACTTGTATTTATTTTGCGGTAATGTATTTAGCTGTTATGTTTTTTAATACATTGACAGTTTCAAGATATAAACTTATAAATTTGCTAAATGCCAATAAGAAAAATGAAAAAGTTAGATTTAAAAACCCATTTTTTGCAATTTTAGTCTTTTGTGTAGCTGTTTATGTGTTGGTTTGGGCTTATCAAAGAGTTACTGTAGGAGCTCAATCACTTTCTTCGTTTAAAAAGTTGCTACCACCAGTTCTTATGGGAATTTTAGGTACAGTTTTAGTTTTTTGGTCATTGTCAGGATTTATTTTACAAATAGTTCAAATAATTAGAAAAATTTATTTGAAAGATACAAACATGTTTGTTTTAAGACAAATAAACAATAAGATTAATACTACAGTTATTTCAATGAGTGTAATTTGTTTGATGTTATTTATGACAATTACAATTTTGTCGTGTGCGTTTGCGATTAGAGAAACAATGGAATCAGATTTAAAAGAAATGACACCAGTTGATATAAATTTAACTGAAGATGCAAATATTGGAGAAACTTATACTTATTATGGAACTACAAAAGAAAGTACTGAAGAACAAAGGAAAGCATCAAGAGTTCCAATTAGTGAAACTCTTAAAGAGAATGGTTTAGATATGAATCTTTTAAAAAATATTATTGAGATTCCAATTTATTCTCAAGAAAATTTTACATTAAAAGAATTTTTTGGGGATAGATATGAAGAAATTGATAAAAAATATCCATTTGTAATTTATTCTACCAAAGAGAAAATTCTTAAAGTTTCTGATTATAATAAAATAGCAAGACTTTATGGCTTAAAAGAATATAGTTTAAAAGATGACGAATATATTATGGTTTGTGAATTTTCTGGAATGGTTGAAATGAGAAATATTGTTTTGAAAGATAGAAACAAACTTGAAATTGCTGGAAAAGAATATATTTCAAAATATAAAGAATGTCAAGAAGGATTTATAGAAATGTCAACAAGCCATACAAATACTGGTCTTATTTTAGTTCCAGATAGTTGTAACTTAACAGATGATATGAAATATCAGATGCTTTTGGTTGCAAACTATAATTCTGATACAGAAGAGGGAAAAGAAGAGATTGAAAAGAATTTTACAAGTTCTGAAGAAAGCGCTCTTATTAATAATTTGGATGAAAAACAAATTATTATAGATGGATTTACAAAAATTTCACTTATTGAGTCAAGCCTCGGAATTGCTACAATTATAACATTTATTGCAATTTATTTAGGAATAATTTTCTTAATTGCAAGTAGTGCAATTTTAGCATTAAAACAACTTACTGAAAGTAGTGATAACAAGCAAAGATATACAATTCTAAGAAAAATTGGTTGTGATGAAAAACTGATAAATAAATCATTATTTAGGCAAATTGGAATTTTCTTTATGATGCCACTTATTTTGGCAATAGTTCACTCAATTTTTGGAATTAAGTTTGGAATGAAGATAATGTCAGAGCTTGCTAGTACTAGTGAGTTGTTACCGTCTGTAATTGCCACAGTAGTTTTAATTAGTATAATTTATGGTTCATATTTTACTGCTACATATTTTGGTAGTAAAAATATAATAAAAGAAGAAAATTAATTTTTCATCATTACTTTTTTCCTTTAATTATTGACGAGTATGTTTTATTTAATAGAGAGTTATATACATTTTAAATGTGTATAGCTCTTTTTTATTAATAAAAAATCAAGAATTGAGCATAATTATAAAAAATAATAAGAATGTGAGGAGGAAAAGATGTATAGGAAAAATGGAATAACGTTAATAGCTTTAATAATAACAATAATAGTACTACTAATATTGGCTCGGAGTTAGTATTTCATTAATAGTGGGAGAAAATGGAGTAGTAGGAAGAGCAAGTGATGCAGTGGAGGAAAGTAAAAATTCCAAAGCAAAAGAAGAAGTATCAATGGCGTGGTCAGGTGCAACATCAGAGTATTTTGAAGATAGAGCAATAAATTTAAGTAAAAAAGTAAGTGATTATTATACAAAAAAAGTAATAGATAAATATTTAGCAGAAACAGGCTCTTTAGTCGAAGATCCAATAGAAAATGAAGGAATATATACAGTAAAATATTATTCAGCTAAAGATAAATTAGTATATATATTTGAAATTACTTCTAATGAAATACTATTAAAGGGAAGTGAACAATATATTCCATTACAAGCATCAGCAATAGCGACGACTCCAGAAAAATATTATGGAAAGACAGTAAAATATGAAGCAAATGGAATAACAGATTGGAAAATATTTTATAGTAATGAAACAAACATATTTTTAATTACAAGTGATTATTTACCAAATGATAAGGTTTCAGAAGAAGTGGAAATGACTAAAAATGGAAAATATCAGGTGTTTTGGTGGCTTGCTCCAACAAAATTTGATACTACAAGTCAAAATTCATTGTTTATGATAGAAGGGTATACTTTAAATGGAAGTAACTCAAATTCAAAATGTGTATCAAAATTGATAAATACGGAAAAATGGAGTAATTTTGTAAATGATAATTATGCAGATTATGCAATAGGGGCTCCAACAATAGAAATGTGGATAGCAAGCTGGAATGGTAAGTATTCAATGGATAAAATAAAATGTAAGCCATCGGCAAATTCACCAAGTTCAAGTGGATTTGGATATAAAGTAGATTGGGAAAGCGAAAACTATAGTAAAAATTATATTGTAATGGATGAAAAAGACGGTTATAATGATACATTGTATTATCCATATAAAGAAGAATATCAAAGCTGTAAAGGCTATTGGTTGGCTTCTCCACAGGCTGAAAAGGGTGATTATATAATGTATGTGGATTGCACTGGGGCTATAACTCGTAGTTACTATAATAGTAATCGCTACAATAGTGTACGTCCAGTAGTATCTTTAAAGTCAACAGTAGAACTAATTCCAGGTTCAGGAGGTTATGATTTTGAATTGAAATAAGAAAAGTTGCTCCACTAATATGGAGCAACTTTTATAGTAAATTATATTTTTCTTTTAAGTTTAAAATCCTTAAAACACTTTCATTAATTCTTTCTTCTGTTAAATCTCTATTTTCAATAGCTTGTTTTACTTTATTAAAGGCCTTTATATAATTGTTTGGCATAAGGATTATATCAGTTCCTGCTTGAAGTGATTTAATTATAGCATCTTCTTCACTGTAATTATTAGTTATTGCTTCCATTTCAAAAGAATCTGTAATAACTACTCCATTATAGCCAAGTTCTTGTCTTAATTTTCCATTTATCATTTCACTTGATAAAGAACTTGGAAGTCCATCTGTTGTAACATTAGGTGTTGAAATGTGAGCTACCATTACCATATCAGTATTTTCTAAATTTTCTTTAAATGGAATGATTTCACAATTTAGCATTTCTTCCCAAGTTTTTGAAACTGTAACAGTTCCTTTATGTGTATCACCTTGAGTATCTCCATGTCCTGGAAAATGTTTTATAGAAGTCATTATTCCAGATTCATGAAATCCTAAAATTGCTGAATTAACCATTTTAGAAACAAGATTTGGTTCATTTCCAAAAGCTCTTTTTCCGATTACAGGGTTATTAGGATTTGTATTTACATCTGAAACTGGGGCAAAGTCTAAATTAATTCCATATTCTTTTAAATAAGTTCCAATTGTTTTTCCAACATTATAGGCATTATTTGTATCTCCAGTTGAGCCGATAGATTCCATATTACTAAATTTTGTTACATTAAAGTTTTTAGAATTTGCTATTCTTGCAACTGTTCCGCCTTCTTCGTCAATTCCAATAAATAATGGAATTTTAGAAATTGCTTGAAAATTAGATGTAAGTTCTGAAAGTTGTTCAGGAGATACAACGTTTTGACTAAATAAAGCAATTCCTCCTACTGGATATTGATTTAAAATAGTTCCGAGTATTGGTATTAATTTTTGTAGATATTTCAAACGCTTCTGGACGAACCATAAATAATTGTCCGATTTTTTCATCTAAAGTCATTTCTGATAATTTTTGTTCAGCCAATGTTTGCTCTGGGGTAGTAACAATATTTTCATTTTCAATATCAGAAACAGAGTTAGCAATAGTTTGTTCTGTTTTAGATGGCTTTAGAAATTTGTATCCTAAAAATAATATTATTAAAATAGTAATTATTATTAAAATTATTTTTTTTAAATTCATAGCTTGTCTCCTAAATTAAATTTTTTTAATATTTATATTATTTTATATTATTTTTTTTATTTTTAAAGTACGCTTTTTAAAAATATTTTTTAGTTTTTGTTTAAGACAATGAAATTTATTGACATTTTTAAATTTATAAAATAGAATATATTTGTGAAAACATTGTAATATTTATATTTAGGAGGATTTAAAAATGCAAATTAAAAGGTTACAAAATGAACATAGAAAAATAGTTGAAACTAAAGGTAATTTTAGTATATTAGAAAGTACAAGAGATGAAAGTGTTTCACCTTGGAATGCTACAGCACAATATTATATGGAGCAAATGGGAGTAAGACGTCGTCAAATAATTGCGACTTTAAAAGGAGATAATACAGTAGTTACTCAAGCTGGAGCAATGCAATGGACTTTAGGAAATGTTAATGCTACAACTGGAATTAAAGGTGCAGGAGATCTTTTTGGAAAAGTGATAAAAGGCGCTGCTACAAAAGAAACAGCTGTAAAACCAGAATATACTGGTAAAGGTTATTTGGTATTAGAGCCTACATATAAATATTTAATATTACAAAATATGGAAGAATGGCCAGGTGGTGTATCAATAGAAGATGGAATGTTTTTAGCTTGTGATGGAACTGTTAATAGAAATATTGTAGCAAGAAAAAGTGTTTCATCTGCTTTAGCTGGTGGAGAAGGATTATTTAATCTTAGTTTATCAGGAACAGGTATTGCTTGTTTAGAAAGTAACGTACCATTGGAAGAATTAGTAGAAATACAAATAGATAATGATGAATTAAAAATAGATGGAAGTTTAGCTGTTTGTTGGTCATCAAATTTAGACTTTACAGTTGAACGTTCATCAAAGAGTCTATTAGGTTCAGCTGTAACTGGCGAAGGGTTAGTAAATGTATATAGAGGAACTGGAAAAATCTTAATGAGTCCATATGCTCCAACAAAATCTTTATATGCAGCTACAAATTCTTTATAAATACTATAAAAATTATATTTATATCAAACTCCTCTACAATGAGTGAGTTTGATTTTTTTATTGTTTTTTCTTTAAAATAGATATATAATTTTTAATATTTAAAATTAAGGAGAAAAATATGTTAGAAACCTTTTTGCAATATAAACTGATAATATTATTTAACTTAATTACTGTTTTTATATTTATTCTTTTTTTAAAGTTCAAAAAGTTAAATAAAACATCAGTATCAGCATTCTTATTGCTTTTTTTTATAACAAACATTCAATTGATTTATTGTGAATATACACCATTTTATGTTAGACAACATGATGGTAGAGATTTTGTTAATTATGAGTTTGGTGGTCATCTGGGTTATATAGGTTGGATTTTTTATAATCATAAATTGCCATCAGTAAATCCAATGGATTATTGGTGTTTCTATAATCCACCACTTTTTTATATAATTTCAGCAATATTTATTGGAATACAAAGTCATTTTAAAGTAGCAATAGAAATTTGCTTAGAGAACCTTCAAATATTAACTCTTATATATGTTACAATTTTTAATATTTTTGTATATAAAATATTAAAAAAATTAAACATAAAAAAATCATTATTATATGTTCTTAGCTTTGTAGGTTTAACTCCTATAATGATAATATTGTCAGGTAGTATAGGAAATGGAACTTTGGCTGTAACTCTTTCAACAATTGCAATATATTATACAATCAAATGGTTTGAAAGTGATTCTTTAAAAGATTTGATAAAAATAGCTTTTGCTATTTCTTTGGCAATTATGACAAAAATTGATTCAGCGCTTATTGCAATACTTATAGGAATTGTATTTTTAGTGAAAGTTATAAAAAATAAACAAGAGATAAAAAAGTATATTTTATATTTTGCAATTTTTGCAATAATTGCTTTGCCAATTGGATTATGGTATCCAATTAAAAATTTAATAAAATATGACATGCCAATAACTTATGTTCAGTCTGTTGACGAAAATCATGAAGCAAACACTAAAAATTACTCAGTTTTAGACAGATTATTTACTTTAAATTTGCCAAAGAATTTGCAAAATGTAAATGTAACTATGGTTGGTGAAGGGCAAGATTATAATATACTATTAACAACAATAAAAAGTATGATTGTTGATGAAAATATTGATTATAGTCAAAGTAAAGTTTTAGACATTGTAATACATTTATTGTTCTATTTAGCAATTTTTATAACTATTATTTTTATTGTAAATTTAGTATATGTAATTGCAAATTATAAAAAATTAAATAATCATTGGATATTATTTTTCTTTGGAATTTTGATATTGCAAAGTATTTCTTATGTTATTTTTTGCTTTAAATATCCATTTGTATTTACAATGAATTTTAGATATATAATTCCAACATTAATTTCATTCTCGGTTATAACTGGAGTTGCTTCAGAAAATAATAAAATTTTATTTAATATAAATAGAGTGATTTTAAGTATTTTTTCAGTGCTTTCAATAATAATGTTTTTGAATATAAATTAATAATTGGAAAAAGTTTTCAAATTTTGGAATTAAATAGTCGAATATTTTTCAAAAAATTATCGAAAATAGTATTGTAAAATAAAAATATTGACTAAATTTTGAAAGGAGAAAACTTTTATGAAAAAGAAATTTTTATTTTCAACTTTAATTGCAGTTTTGTTTATATTAATTGTATTAACAGCTCCAGTAAAGGCCACTAGTAATTCAGCTGTTTATGGAACTGTAACATCATTAACTGGAAGTCCAACGATTGCAGATGATGATGCTGGAAATATAGTTATTACATTTACTAAAACGCAAATTAATAATCTAAAATGGGTAAAGCATGATGACAATGGTATTGATAGAGGAATGAGTGGCTGGTGGTTAGGATTTAGAGTAACTGCTCCAGAAAATGCTGATCTTGATACATCACTTTGGTCAGCTGGTCAAACGTCTAATAAGCCATTTAGACAATCAATAGATTCAAGTAGTGTAAGATATTGTTCTTACTGGGTTCCATTAGATGAAAATATACTTGCAAAGCATAATACAATTTGGGAAGCATATAAATATACTTTTAATTGGAAAAATAAAGCTGATGCACAAGAACCAGTTGTTAAAACTTTAACAGTTACAATTAAAATTGACCCAGAAGGAGCTAAATTAGATCCAACACCAGAAAATCCAGCAAATGCTGAAAAAATTGTAAAAGTAACAGTAGATGGAAATGTATTTAGATTAATAAAAGGTGAATCATTAAATAGTTTAACTACAGCTGAAAAAGCAACATTAAATAAATTAAAAGTTAAGGAAGGATATACTTTTAGTGGTTTCTTTAAAACTGTTGATGGAAAAGAAGTAGAGGTAAAAGAAACAGAAGCAATTAATGAAGATACAGTTTTAACTTCTAAATTTACTAAAAATACGCCACCACCAATTACTCAAGATGAACCAAAAACAGATGAACCAGTTGGAACTCCAGCTCAACAAGAAACACCACAAGTAAAAGATGAAACACCAAAAACAGGCTCAATTAATGTAGAATTAATTTTTTCAGGAATGGCAATGCTTGCATTAATAGGAACAATTATAGTAAAGAAATATAGCAAATAATATATTAAAATTAAAATAGAGCAAAATTAATTTTTGCTCTATTTGTTTATAAGAGGGAATAATGCCGGAAAAAATTTATAAAATTTTGACTATAATATTGTTAGTATTGATTAGTCTAGTTTGTATTATTATGTTTTTCTTTTATAGAAAAAATAGATTACAAAATAGTAGAGAAAATGCAAGACTTAAAGTTTATATGTCTACTGAAACAATTGATAACAGTTTAGATGAGAAGAGTGTTGAAAATGGTTTAGTAGCTCAAGAAATACCAGAAATTCCAGTTATTAATAAAACAGAAAGAATGATAAAATTAGAAACTTTACAGGCAGAAAATTCTGACATAGTTGGTTGGCTTGAAATACCAGATACGAATATAAGTTATCCAGTTTTGCAAGGACAAGATAATAGTTATTATATGACTCATAATTATAAAAAGCAGTATTCAAGCGAAGGTTCATTATTTTTAGATAAAAATTACGACTGGAATATTCCTAGCTCGAATTTGTTGATATATGGTCATAATAATAGAGGAACAAATGAGATGTTTTGTGGACTTTTAGATTATAAAAAAGAGAACTTTTATAATTGTCATAAAATTATTAGATTTACAACAAAAGATGAGGATTGCAATTATGAGATATTAAGTGTATTTTTATCGAAAGTATATTATAAATCAGATAAAAATGTTTTTAGATATTATTATTTTGTGAATGCAAACTCAAAAGATGAGTTTGATGATTATGTAACAAATTGTAAGAAGGCAAGTTTATATGATACAGGAATTACAGCAGAATTTGGGGAGCAACTTATGACACTTTCAACTTGTGATTTTTATACTAAAGATGGAAGGTTAGTTGTTGTTGCTAAGAAAAAATAGAAGTTCTATTGATTTAGAATTTCTATTTTTTTCTTTAAGAAATTATAAAAAGTTTATGGATATAAAAAGCAGTAGAAAAAAGCTATAAATGATGTTATAATCCATTGAAGGAGGTATTATTATGAAAAATAATGAAATATTAATGATACTTAAAGATGAAAATAAAAAAAGATTACAAATGCAAAAAGAACTCGTAAAAGAGAGAACAAAAAATACTTCTGAAGATTTTTTTAGTGTAAATGAAATTTTTTATTTTAGTGAGTATTTTGATATTTCAATGGAAAAATTTTTAAGAGAAATTTTGGAAATAGATAATGTGAAATATTCTAAAATTTTAAAAGGGCAAGTTACTAGAATATACTCTGAAGCTTATGTAAAGGCTAAAAATGATTATTTATGCAAAAAAAGAAAAATATTTAGTAAAAATATTAATTTGAATACTAAAACATATTTTAGTAAAAAAGACTTATTAGAAAATGCTGAAAAATTAGATTTGAATGTTCGAGATTTTTCTATAAAAGTATTAGAGAAATCTTCAGATTCATTTAAAAGAGTAATAAATGATGAAAATTGTAAAAGAAGATTATATATAGGCTCTTATGTTACTGCTAAATTGCCGGAAACTTTTATAGATAATAATTATAGTCAAATAGAGAAAATAGCTAAATGGGCAATATATTCTGCAAGTAAAAGACTTGGGGGAATTATATTATTGCCAGAAGATTATAAAGACGAATTACAAAAATGTATGATTTACATATATTTCAACGGAAATAGTTTAAATAAAAATAATATTCCTATTATAAAGTCTCAAAGATTTTATAAAAAATATATTGTTAGTTTTTATAAAAAGTTATTATCTTATGAGATGCAGGAAATTAGTAAGATTGTAAAAAATAAAAAAGTATTAGAATATAATGACAATATTTTTTATAGAAATATTTAAACTAAAAAAATAATATATTCTTTGAATTTAGAATAATAAAAAGATTATTGATAAGTATTTAATTTTATGGTAATATAAAAGTATAATCAAAAGAAGATAGAAATAGAGAAAACTATAATAAAGATGGTATTATAAAGTTCATAGTGAATAGTGTGAAATCTTTTAAAGATAAAATTAATTAATATATTATTGAGGAGGACAGTTATAATGGCTATAATCTTTTTGGTGTTAATTTTTATTATAATTTATAATATGAACAAATTACAAATGAATGGATTTTTTAATGAAAAAAAATTAAAAAAATGTTTTAGTAATTTTCAAAAGGTGTATACTACTTCAAGTATGACTTTATATAAAGGAGATAGGTCAGGCGAGAATTTCCTTTTAGCAGTAAAATTTTCATCTACACCTATTTCAAAATTGGATATTTCAACAATATATGATGTTTCTAAAAAACAACATATACATAATAAAATTTTATTCAGCAATGAAGTTATAAATTCTGATTCAGCACTAAATAAAATGTTGAAGGAATATGAGATACAAATTTTAAGTAGTTCTGATTTGCAAAATCTTTTAAGTAATTCAAAAACAAGTTCTGTTTTACAAACAAGTGATACTTCTGATGATAATTGTGAGATAGAAGAATCAACTAATCCTATTCAATATAATAAAGATTATGGCCTTTTTTCATTTTTTAAAAATAAACCAGATCGATTATAATACAGTAAAAGCCTTGAAATATAGGCTTTTTTAGAATGTTTTATAAATACGAAAATAATGGAGTTTTGAAAAAATATTGGTATAAATAGAAATGAAACATTATATTTTCAAAATATTATATTGTTTTTTGTTCAAAAACAAATAGCAGTAAGAAAAGCTTTAATTTTTAGTGTTTAGGGTTTGAAAGAAGAAAGGAATTTAGATATTATGGAAGAATTTAGACTTACAGAAGAAGAAATAAAATTAGTTGAAAAATGGTCTGGAAAAAAGCTAAATATTAAGTCAAGTTCAACAGATAAAAAGTCTAATTCAAAAAGAGAGAAAGAAAATAAGAATTTAACTAAAGGTGAAAAATTAGATTTAATTTTAAAAGATAAGGTATTTGATAAAGAAGACTTAACACCCGAAGAATTAGATGAGTTATTGGCTCCAGAAGAGGAATGGGACGATTATGAATAAAAAGTTGATATTTTATCTTTATTTTTATTAAAAATGAAGAAAGAGGTTAGATTTTAAGAAACTTTTATAATTTATTAGATATTTTATATATCTAAATATATTAATTATTTAAAAATCAAACCTCATAAAAACCTTATAAAATTAAAAATGCTCTCCATTTTATATAATGAAGAGTGTTTTTTTATTTTAACTATTATTTATTTAATTTATAATTAATAGCAAACCAATCTATGAAATATACAAAGTTCATATTAGGGAAAAATGGTCGAGGTGGCTACCTCTAAAAACCACATATCTATTGCAATTACTGCATTTTATAATCTCAAATTCATTTTGGAAATTTGACATTGAAATTTTTTATCTAAATTTATTTTTCAAACTTCTCTATATCTCACTTATTCCAGCTGTTACATAGTTTATATATTTTTCTTTCTCTTTTCGTTGATAAAAGTTGAATACTTTACCATACTCATTGATGGTTGTTTGAATATCATGGTGTCCCATCAAAGTTTGAAGAACAGGAAGAGAAATACCTGCTTCAATACATCTTGTCGCAAAAGTGTGTCTTAACCTATGAGAGCTAGATTCTTTCCAATAACTTAAACCTATTTCTTTTGCGACTTTTTTCAAATAACTATTTACACTACTTTCTAAAATAAGTGAGCCATTATTTTAACAGAATAATAAATTTTCTTTGTTATCTTCGTTTAATTCTGCATCTTTTAATGCTTCGATAACATTATTTTTGAAAATATCATTAATCTGCACAAGTCTTGCTCCGTCTTTTGTTTGAGATAAGGCAGAATCGTGTATATAAGGCTTGTGATTTTCATCATGTGTTAATATTTTGCTAACATGAATTGTATTGCTTACAATATCAACATCAGAGATATTAAGAGCTAAAGCCTCGCCTAATCTCATTCCAGTGTACAATTCGATTACAACAAGATTTTTATAAGGATGCATATCATTCATTAAGTATTCTTTAAATCTTTTTTCTTCATCAAATGTCATTGGATTTACTTGTTTTGTAGCAATTTTGCTTTGCGTTTTTTCAATTTTGTTAAAACCTCTGAAAAAGTTCTTTTTGATATAATCGTTTTCTTCGGCATAGTCGTAAATTCTGACAAGCATTCCATAATCCTTTTTTATTATGGAATTAGACTTATCCATTTCAGCTTCCAAAAAATCTTCAATATGCTCTCTTTTAACTTTTTCAATAGGTAAATTAGCAAAATCATAATTTGCAATTCTTTTTAATGTGCTCATATTAGTTCTATATGCGTTAGTTCCAATTTTTCCTCTAGATTTTTTGATTTCTTCCATTTGCATTCCTAAACTATAAATTGTAACTACTGATTTTTCAATGATATTTCTAGGTAGTCCATTTTTCTTTATTTCGTCTTTGAATTGGTAAAGCTTATATAAAGCTTCATCTTCAGTTTTACCTGTAAAAGATTTTTTAATTTCTTTTCCAGTTTGAGGACTTCTACCTAAATTTAAAATTGCCTTTGAACAAGTTGAAATATAGAAAATATCACAATTTTCAGCATTAGTACAATTTTTACATATAGAGCATTTTGTAAGCTTTTTTCTATTGCTACAAATTTTCCTATCTTTGCATTTCTTGCAAGTTGGACAAATAGGAAGGTTATTTACTTTTTTCTTTGTTTTTACGGTATATGTTCCAACTGTAATACCTTTTGAGTGTTGCATTGTTCCTCCTTACTTTAGGAAGATCACCCTGCATACTCTTGTACCTATAAAATAAGTTTTATCGTGATGCATAAGGGTGTTCTTGTAAATAGTTATTTGAAATTTGGCTTTAAAATTCGCTGTTATTGTCTTGACCGATAACATGCTTTTCGCTTAAATATTGCTCAAGACAATCAGATTTAACCCAAAAAGCTCGTCCTATTCTGATGCTAGGAAATTCTTTAGAATTGAATAA